>NZ_JBHUIY010000023.1:0-64859 GCF_042683125.1 Phaeospirillum tilakii | reverse complement strand
CGGCGAGGGCGGCGAGCCGGTCCCGCCACTCCTGCCGCGCCGCCGCGGCGGCGGGGCCGTCGCGGTGGCGGGCCTCCTCGGCGCGGGCCAGGGCCGGGCCGTCGGAAGCCGGGGGCAGGGCGTTTCCCTCGACCAGGGCCAGCAGGTCGCTTTCGAGCTGGCGGACGGATTCGCCGTCGGCGACGGCATGATGGATGCCCAGCCACAGCAGGGTCTCGCCGCCCGTCCCCTCGGCGGCGGCGATCCGCACCAGCCCGGCCCGGGCCAGCGGCGGCCGGGCGGGATCGAACGGGACGGCGAGATGGGCCTCGATCCGCGCCCGCGCCGCCGCGGGATCGGCCACCGCCTCAACCGGGAACGGCGCCGCCGTGTCGGCGGGGTCGCGCCGCAGCGGCCGCACCGTGCCGTCGGACTCCGCATCGAATCCGCCGCGCAGGGCGGGGTGGCGGGCGATCAGCGCGGCCCAGGCGGCGGCCCAGCGTGGCGGCGGCGGCACCGCGCCGCTCACCGCCAGCACCCGGCGGACCAATGCCCCGGCCTGGGGCCGGCCCAGCCGCCACGCCGCCCAGAATTCCTGCTCGCCCAGGGTGATCGTGTCGGCCGCCGCTGGCGGGGGGGCCTCGGCGGCTTCCTCGATCCGGGCGGCGAGGGCGGCGACGGTGCGGGCCAGCAGCAGGGTGCGCGCCTCGACCGGAATCCCCTCGGCCCGCAGCCGGGCGGCGAGCTGGATCGAGCGCAGGCTGCTGCCGCCGAGGGCGAAGAAATCGTCGTCGCGCCCGACCGGGGCGACCTCCAGCACCGTTTCCCACACCGTGGCGATGCGGCGTTCGAGCGGGGTGGCGGGCGGGGCGGCGGCGGCGGCCGGGGCGGCCTCGGCCAGCGCGGTCAGGGCGCGGCGATCGACCTTGCCGGCGCCGGTCAGCGGCAGGCCGGGCAAGGCGGTGACCCGGGCCGGGATCATCGCCGCCGGCAGGGTGCGGGTCAGCAGCTCGCGCCACGAGGCCGGCGCCGGCGCGCCCGGCTCGGTCTCGACGAAGGCGACCAGCCGCTGGCCCTCGACCAGCACGGCGGCGCGGCGGATTCCGGGATGGCGGGCCAGGGTCTGCTCGATCTCGCCCAGCGCCACCCGCTGGCCGGACAGCTTGACCACGTCGTCGATCCGGCCGAGCGTCTCCAACTGGCCGTCGGGGCGCCAGCGGCCGAGGTCGCGGGTGCGGTAGGCCAGCCCCCAGCGGGTGGGGACGAACTGGGCCGCGCTCAATTCGGGCTGGCCGAGATAGCGGCCGGCGACGCCGGGGCCGGTGACGTGGATCTCGCCGACCGCGCCGGGGGCGGCCTCGCCCCCGTCCTCGTCGAGCAGATGGACCCCGGTGCCGGGAAACGGCCGGCCGCTGGGGATCGGCCCGTCGCCGTCGGGATCGACCCGGGTCAGGCAGATGGTGCCGCAGACCTCGGTGGCGCCGTGCATGTTCCAGCATTCGAGCTGACGGGCGAAGGCGCGGGCCTCGGCCGGGTCGGGGCGCTCGCCGGCGGTCATCAGCAGGCGCAGCCCGGCCGGGGCGCGGCGCTGGAACAGCCGCAGATAGGACGGGGTGAACAGAGCGACGCTGACCCGCCGCCGGGTCATCTCGGCCGCCAGCGCCGCCGGATCGTCGAGCAGGGCGCGGCCGACCGGCACGCAGGCGGCCCCCACCAGCAGCGGCAGGCACAATTCGCGGAAGCCGAGGATGAAACCGGGGGCCGAGGCCAGCAGGATCCGGTCGTCGGGGATGATCCGCTGCGCCTCGACATGGCCGCGCACCATCGCGACCAGCGATTCGTGCCGCAGCGGCACCCCCTTGGGCTGGCCGGTCGAGCCCGAGGTGAACAGGATGGTGGCGGGGTCGTCCGGCCGGCGGCAGGGGGCGGGGCGCCGGTCCGGCTGGCCGGCGGCGCATTCGGCCGGGTCGAGCAGGGCGAGGCCGGGCGCCGCCTCGGCCAGCCCGGGCGGGGGCGGGTCGAGCCGCAGGGCGAAGCGCATCCCGGCGACGCGGGCCATCGTCGCCAGCCGTTCCGCCGGCAGGTCGGCCCCCAGCGGCAGATAGATTCCGCCGGCCTTGAGGATGGCGAGGAAGGCCTCGGGCAGGGCGGCGGAGCGGCCGACCACCACCCCCACCGCCTCGCCGGGGACGAGGCCGGCGGCGCGGAGGCCGTGGGCAAGCCGGTTGGCGGCGCGGTCGAGCGCGGCGAAGCTGAGGTCGCCCTGAGCGGTGCTGATCGCGATCGCGGCGGGGGCGCGGTCGCAGGTGGCGGCGAAGGCCTGGGCAAAGCAACCGGCGGCCGGATCCGGCGGTGCGGACCGTCCCGCCGTCGCGCCGTCTTCCGCCCGGCCCAGGGTTCCCCTTGTCGTCATCGGCATTGCCCGATCGTGGTTCTTCGCCTGGCCGGGTTTGTCTTCGATGAAATCATAAAGCAAATAGCGGTCGGTTTCGCTCCTATTTTCAGGTGGACGGTCGAAGTCGCGGAATGGTATTCTCCTTCAGAATTAATGTCTTCGTCGGTTGAAGGCGGCCGATCGCGTCGCTCCGTTTCCGCCCGGGGCGCGCGGGGTCCCATCGGGTTCCCCGCGTGAGCCGTTGCCTGTGTCCGCAGCAAGGAGTGTTCCGATGTCCGAAGACGTGAAGCCCGGTTCCGTGCCGTCGCCCGGCGGTGCCGAGGTTCTTCCCCCCGCCGCGCCGACGGTCGATCCCGACCGGCTGGAGCAGATCGCCCGCAACCACATCCTCGCCGCGCTCGGGGTCGGGCTGGTGCCGCTGCCGCTGGTCGATGTCGCCGGCATCTTCGCGGTCAACCTCGACCTGATCCGGGTGCTGGCCAAGGAATACGGGGTGTCGTTCCGCGCCGAATGGGGCAAGAGCGCGCTGGGCGCGCTGCTGGGCGGCGTGCTGCCGACCGCGCTCGGCGGGGCGGTGATCAGCCTGCTGAAATTCGTCCCGGTGATCGGCCAGACCGCCGGCGCGGTGGCCTTTCCGGTGCTGGCCGGCGCGGTGACCTACGCCGTCTACAAGGTGTTCGTGCTGCATTTCGCCTCGGGCGGGACCTTCCTCACCTTCGATCCGGCCAAGGTGCAGGATTATTTCCGCGCCCAGGTCGAGGCCGGCAAGGGCGTCGCCCAGTCGCTGCGCGACCAGGGCAAGACCAAGACCGTCTAGGCCGCGCGCCGGGCGGGGCGACCGGGTCGCCCCGCCCGCGCCGCCGCCGTTCGCTCCCGGAGCCGCGATGGAACCGTTCCTTCTCTGCGTGGCGGCCAGTCTGGTGCTGGGATGGCTGGGGCGGCGCCGCACCTTCGGCTTCTGGGGCTATTTCTTCTGCTCGCTGGCCCTCACCCCGCTGGTCGGCGTGGTGGCGCTGCTGGCGTCGCCGCCCCGTAAATAGGGCTGCCGCCTTTTTTATCTCAATTCGCGTTCAGTCGGTCTGGCTCCTCGCGGGGTTCGGGGGTGATGTGGGCTCCGCCCACCCCCGCCAAGGGCCGCAAGGCCCTTGGAACCCATTGATGGTCGGGCGCGGAGCGGCCTGTCAGCTTGGGCGCGGGCGTTGGTCGCGCGAAGGGCAGGGAAAGGGATCCAAGGGCCTTGCGGCCCTTGGCGGGTCGCGGGCAGAGCCCGCGTGATCAGGCCGGGACGCGGTCCTGATCGCCGCCGCAGCATCCCCCGGCGCTCCGTCCGGCGAACAGGCGGGTGTAATAGCCGAGGCAGGCATAGCCGTTGGCGACCGAGCCGCTGTCCTGGGCCAGGCTGCCGACCCAGCCCGCCACCCCGCTCAGTTCGCGTTTGACCCAGTTGCAGATGCTGATCGACACGCCGTGGCGGCGGGCGGTGTCGCGGATCAGCGCCAGCTTCTCGACGCAGACCGCGCGGTCGGGAGCGAGGCGCAGGCGCTGCTTGAGGTGGGTCTGGTTCTCTTCCATCAGATAGGGGCGGAAGAACTCGGCCAGCCGGTCGGGATCGAAATGGTTGATGTACTGGGCGATCAGGGCGAGGTTGGCGAGATCGGCGGTGAGGAATTCCGGCTTGATGTTGACCACCCCGGCGGCGGCGAGATCGCCGAGGTAGGAATCGACGTTCTCCTCGGTCAGATAGGGCAGCAGCAGCGGCTGGCACAGCACCGAGCGCGACACCAGCCCCAGTTCCTGGCAGCGCCGCATCACCGCCAGCCGGTCGGCGATGGTGCCGGCATGGGGTTCGAGGATGTCGCGCAGATAGGCCGGCATGATCCCGATCGAGCCGTTCCACTGCGCCCGGCCGGCCAACCGGCCGGCGAGGTCGAGGATGGTCTCGCCGCGATGGGCGGTCTCGACCTGCTTCAGCCCGGCCTTGGAGCAGATGAAGATCCGCACCCGCGAGTCGGGGAAGTGCTCGAAATGGGCGATGAAGGTGCGCAGGATGTCGTGGGCCAGCCCGGACACCAGATGCGGCTCGCTGAATGCGTCGGTCTTGGGCGAGAAATAATAGAAGACGTCGCGGCCCCGGTTGCGCTCCAGCGACCGGCGCAGTTTCTCGGTGTAATTGGTGTAGAGCGTGATCTGCTGGCACTGGTTGCCGTCGGTGACGAGGCAATATTGGCAGGCGATCGAGCAGGACCCGGCGGAAGGGGTCACCTCCAGCACGTTGGTCGGGCAGATGTTGGTGTAATTGTGGATCTCGAGTTCCTGGTCGGGATCGGTTTCGGCCTCGAGATAGGTCAGGCTGGGCTGGAGGGAATCGTTGTCGAACAGGTCGCGGTAGCGCCGCGCCCCCGCCGCCAGCGCGGCGATCACCCCGTCGCCGACCGGATAGGGCAGGCCGAGGCGCGCCACCAGCGCCGCATCGATCTCGAGCGGCCGGAATCCCGCCAGGGCGCGGGCGTCACCATGGGTTTCGAGATTGATGTAATCGGGCATGTCGCCGGCCCCCTCGCGCTCAGTCTTCCGGATGCGGTGGGAGGCGCAATTCGCCGACGGCGTTCCTCCGGTCGATCGCCCCGCAACGCCAGATCGAGAGTGGATCAAAGCAAAACATCCGTCCAGATGATTCTATTTCAGGTTTCACGGGCAGGTTTCTGCGCGGTTTTTGCGGCATCCTGTTCTGGCCGTGTAAAAATATCGAATTATAAAAAAACCGGCGTGGCGTCTTGTCCGGCCGGGGCGGGCTTCCCACCTATGCCACCGAGCCGATGACGCCGGCCGGTTGCCTGAGCGGCCATCGTTGACTTCCCCGCCGCCCCGGCCCTACCGTTCGCCGCCGCCTGGTCCGGTCTCCCCCCCCCCACTCGATGCGAGGACGCTTCCGTCATCATGGACGCCCTGTTTGCCGCCTTGTTGCCCGATGCCGCGACCCTGGCCGGGCTGGGTTCGGTCCTGCTGCTGGCGGCCGGGCTGTCGGCGCTGTTGCTGCGCGGCTTTCCCGCCCTCGGCCGCGTCGTGCTGGGCGGCGGTGGCCGCGCCGGGGAACTGGACGGCCTGCGCGGGGTGCTGAGCCTGCTGGTGATCCTGCACCATTGCATCATCTTCCGCGCCTATTGCGCCACCGGCCAGTACGAGGCGCCGCCCGGCCATTTCGACAATCTGGCCGGCGAGGCGGCGGTGGCCTTGTTCTTCACCATCACCGCCTATCTCTACTGGCGCCGGCTGCTGGCCGGGGCGCCGCTGCGCTGGCCGGCGCTGCTGGTCGGCCGGCTGCGCCGGCTGGTGCCGATGTATGTCGCGGCGGTGGCGGCGCTGGTGGCGATCGTGCTGGCCGATTCGGACTTCGCCCTGCGGGTGCCGCCGGGGGAACTGGCCGCCGAGATCGGCCAGTGGCTGTGTTTCGATTTCCTGCCGCTGCCCGACATCAACGCCCGCCCCGGCACCTATTACATCGAGGTGGTGGTGTGGACGCTGCGCTACGAATGGGAATTCGTGCTGTGCCTGCCGTTGCTGGCGCTGTTCGCCGCCGGGCGGCGGCCGTGGCTGCTCTATGCCGCCGGCCTGCTGCTGCTGGCGCTGGTGACCGCGCGGCCGGTCCAGCTTTACGGCTATTTCCTGGTCGGGCTGCTGGTCGCCCATCTGCGCAGCCGGGCGCTGCCCGGCTGGCTCGGGCCGCGCCTGCTGGCCTGGGCCGGGCTGGCGGCGGTGCCGGTGCTGGTGCTTGGCTTCACCGACGTCTACGGGCCGGCGCAGATGGCGCTGCTCGGGCTGGTGTTCCTCGGCGTCACCACCGGGGCCGGGCCGTGGGCGCTGCTGCGCTGGCCGCCGCTGCGCTTCCTCGGCCTGATCAGCTACGGCACCTATCTGCTGCACCACATGGTGCTGTATCTGGTGGCGACCCGGCTGCTCGGCCCCGACCGTTTCGCCGCGCTCGACGGGGCGGAATGGCAGGGGGTGGTGCTGGCGGTCGGGGCCGGCGCGGTGTTGCTCGCCACCGCGACCCATCTGCTGATCGAGCGTCCCTGCCTGCCGGCGCGGGCGCACTGACCGTTTTTCGCCGCTTTCGGGCCGAAAAGGCGGGCCAAGCCGGCCCCCGCCGGCTATGATGGCGGCGAAACCGTGGAGTTGACGTGCCCGACGCATCCCGATCCCTGCCGGTCCAGCCCTGGGGACCCCGCCTTGCCGTGATGGCCGGCGCGGTCCTGCTGCTGCTGCTGACCGCCCTGACCGGGATCGGCGGCGGGCTGGACAATTGGGCCGGGTCCCGTCCCGGCCTGGGGGATGGTGTTCCGGCCGGCACGGTCCAGTCGGAACGGCTGCCGGCGACGGCGCTGTGGGGGCGGCTGGGCAGTCTCGCCAAGCCGGTCCGTCCGCAGGGCGCCGGCCTGGGCGGTCCCCGTCCCGATCACCTCCCGCCGCCGCTGGCGCTGCCGGCGCCGGCGTTCGCCCTGGTCGCGCCGGCCGCGTCCGGCCCCGGCCATCCCGGCGCGGTGGCGCCACCGCCCGCCAGCGGCCAGCTCACCGCCCGCGTCCCCACCGGTCCGCCCGCCCTCCCGTCTCCGCTGGCCTGAGGCCCCGTCCGCCGCGACGGCGCCCCGGTCATCGCCGTTCCGCCCGCCGGAACCTCTTTCCCGACGACGCCTGTTGCCAGAGGCGGGCCGGCCGGCCTGTGTGCCGTCCGCCGCTCCGCGGTGCTGGCCGCGTCCGCCTCGCCGTGCCCCGGGCACGGTTCGGAGACGAACGACCGATGCTGACTTTTTCCAAGCTGAAATCCGCGCTGATCTGGATCATCTGCGCCCTTGGCCTGCTGCTGAGCCTGCCCAATTTCGTCAAGCCCGACCAGATGCCCGATTGGCTGCCGCTGTCGCGCTTCAATCTCGGCCTCGATCTGCAAGGGGGGGCCTATCTGCTGCTGGAGGTCGAGACCGGGGCGGTGGTGGCCGAGCGGCTCGACGGCACCCTCGACGCGACGCGCGGCGCCCTGCGCGCGGCCGGGCTGGTCTATCGCGACCTCGCCGCCGGGGCCGACGCGGTGTCCTTCACCCTGGCCGATCCCGCCCGGGCCGAGGCGGCGCGCGCCGCGCTGCGGCCGCTGCTCGACGGCGGTCCGGCCGGTCCGCGCGAACTGACCCTGACCGCCGGGCCGGACGGGCGCTTCCGCCTCAGCCTGACCGAGGAGGCGATCCGTCAGGCCGAGGCCCGCGCGGTCGAGCAATCGGTCGAGATCGTCCGCCGCCGGATCGATCAGGTCGGGGTCAACGAGCCGGTGGTGGCCCGCCAGGGCCGCGACCGCATCCTGGTGCAGTTGCCGGGGATCGACGATCCCGGCCGGATCAAGCGGCTGCTCGGCCAGACCGCCAAGATGAGCTTCCATCTGCTCGGCGAATCCGCCGGCACCCCCGGCACCCGGCTGCTGCCGCTGGCGGATTCGGCCGAACGGCTGCCGGTGCGGACCCGGATCGAGCTGGACGGGGCCCGGCTGCGCGACGCCTCGGCCGGCCGCAACGGCCAGACCGGGGAATGGGTGGTCAATTTCAGCTTCGATTCCGCCGGGGCGCGGCGCTTCGCCGACATCACTACCCGTCAGGTCGGCCGGCCCTTCGCCATCGTCCTCGACGGCAAGGTGATCAGCGCGCCCGTCATCCGCGAGCCGATCACCGGCGGCCAGGGCCAGATCAGCGGCCATTTCTCGGCCCAGAGCGCCAACGACCTCGCCGTGCTGCTGCGGGCGGGGGCGCTGCCGGCGCCGCTCAGCGTGGTCGAGGAACGCACCGTCGGGCCGGAACTGGGCGCCGACGCGATCCGGGCCGGGGTGATCGCCTGCGTGGTCGGCTTCGCCCTGGTGGTGGGGTTCATGGCGGTCAGTTACGGCCTGTTCGGGCTGTTCGCCAACATCGCCCTGCTGTTCAACCTCGCCTTGACCCTGGCGGCGCTGTCGCTGCTCCAGGCGACGCTGACCCTGCCTGGCATCGCCGGCATCCTGCTGACGCTTGGCATGTCGGTCGATGCCAACATCCTGATCAACGAACGGATCCGCGAGGAACGCCGCAACGGCGCCGGGCCGCTGGCGGCGCTGGAAACCGGCTTCCGCCGCGCCTTCGCCACCATCCTCGACAGCAACCTCACCACCCTGATCAAGATGGCGCTGCTCTATGCCGTCGGCACCGGCACGGTGAAGGGCTTCGCCGTCACCATCAGCCTCGGCATCCTGACCTCGATGTTCACCGCGACGGTGGTGACGCGCTGGCTGATCGTCGCCTGGGTCCGCCGCCATCGCGGCGCCGAACTGCCGCTGCACCGTGGCCTGCGGCTGGTGCCGGAGCGGACGGCGATCCCGTTCATGAAGGGGCGGATCGCCGGTCTGGCGGTGTCGGTGGTGCTGAGCCTCGCCTCGGTCGGGCTGTTCTTCGCCCCCGGGCTCAATTACGGCGTCGATTTCGCCGGTGGCACGGTGGTGGAGATCCGCACCGACGGCCCGGCCGATTTCCCCCGCCTGCGCGAGGCGACCGGCCAGCTCGGGCTGGGGCCGGTGTCGTTGCAGCGGTTCGGCCCGCCGACCGACGTGCTGTTGCGGTTCGAACAGCCGCCGGGCGGGGCGGCGGCGCAGCAGCAGGCGCTGGAGCGGGTCCAGGCCACCCTGGTCGAATCCTTCCCCGGCACCGTGCTGCGCCGGGTCGAGACGGTCGGCGCCTCGGTCAGCGCCGAATTGTTCCGCGACGGGATGCTGGCGCTCGGCCTCGCCGCGGTGGCGATGCTGCTCTACATCTGGTTCCGCTTCGAATGGCAGTTCGGGGTGGGGGCGGTGGCGACGATGCTGCTCGACGTCACCAAGACGGTCGGCTTCTTCGCCCTGACCGGGATGCAGTTCAACCTGACCGCCATCGCCGCGATCCTGACCATCATGGGCTATTCGATCAACGACAAGGTGGTGGTCTATGACCGGGTGCGGGAAAACCTGCGCCTCTATCGCAAGATGCCGCTGCGCGACCTGATCGATCTGTCGATCAACCAGACCCTGGGGCGGACGGTGGGGACCTCGCTGGCGCTGGCGCTGGCGACGCTGCCGCTGGCGCTGTTCGGCGGCGAGGCCCTGCGCGATTTCGCCTGGGTGCTGCTGTTCGGCGTGGTGCTGGCGACCTCCTCCTCGATCTTCATCGCCGCGCCGATCCTGCTGTTCCTCGGCGAAAAGCGGCTGCGGCGCGAGCCCGAGGGAGGCGCGCCGTGACCGGCGGCGGGCGCGGCTCGCGCGCCAGCCCCCTCGTTCCGCCCCTGTTCGTTCCCCATTTAAGGATACCCCCCGCACGGAGAGCCTCGGCATGCCCCACGACACCCCCCTGATCGCCACCATCGCCATGAGCCTGCTGTTCGCGCTGGCCGGGGGATGGGTGGCGTCGCGTCTCCGCCTGCCGCCGCTGGTGGGCTATCTGCTGGCCGGCATCGCGGTCGGTCCGTTCACCCCGGGCTACGTCGCCAATGCCGAACTGGCGCGCGAACTGGCCGAACTCGGCGTGATCCTGCTGATGTTCGGCGTCGGCCTGCATTTCTCGGTGCGGGACCTGTGGGCGGTGCGCTGGATCGCCGTGCCCGGGGCGGTGGCCCAGATCGCGGTCGCCACCGCGATCGGCGCGGCGCTGGCCCACAGCTGGGGCTGGAGCCTGCCGGCCGGGGTGGTGTTCGGCCTCGCCTTGTCGGTCGCCAGCACGGTGGTGCTGCTGCGGGCGCTGGAGGAGCGCAAGATGATCGACGGGCTCAACGGCCGCATCGCCGTCGGCTGGCTGATCGTCGAGGATCTGGCGATGATCGTCGCCCTGGTGCTGCTGCCGGCGCTGGCCGCCGCCGTCAACGGCGCCGGGCCGCTGACCCTCGACCGGATGGTCGAGCTGCTGCCCGAACTGGGGCTGACCCTGGTCAAGGTCGGGCTGTTCATCGCCCTGATGCTGATCGCCGGGCGCAAGGTGGTGCCGTGGATCCTCGAACAGATCTCGCGCCAGGGCTCGCGCGAGCTGTTCACCCTGGCGGTGCTGGCGCTGGCGCTGGGGATCGCCTTCCTGTCGGCGGCGCTGTTCGGGGTGTCGTTCGCGCTGGGCGCCTTCTTCGCCGGGGTGGTGATGAGCGAATCCGACCTCAGCCATCAGGCCACGGCGGATTCGCTGCCGTTGAAGGACGCCTTCGCCGTGCTGTTCTTCGTCTCGGTGGGCATGCTGTTCGACCCGCGCATCCTGATCGAGGCGCCGTGGTCGGTGCTGGCGGTGCTGCTGGTGATCCTGATCGGCAAGTCGCTGGCGGCGTTCGCGATCGTCCTGCTGTTCCGCTATCCGCTCTCGACCGCGCTGGTGGTGTCGGCCAGTCTGGCCCAGATCGGCGAGTTCTCCTTCATCCTGGCCGGGCTCGGCATGGCGCTCGGGCTGCTGCCGGCCGAGGGGCAGACCTTCATCCTGGCCGGGGCGCTGCTGTCGATCGCCCTCAATCCGGTGGCGTTCTGGGCGGTCGGGCGGATCGAGCGCTGGTTCGCCGCCCGGCCCCGCCTGATCGCGCTGCTGGAGCGGTCGGGCGGCGACCGGCTGGGAGCACTGCCGGCGGCGGAGGATCCGGCCGACGCCGCCGCCGGCCGGCGTGGCCACGCGGTGATCGTCGGCTTCGGCCGGGTCGGCGCGCTGGTCGCCCGCGCCTTCGACCGCGCCGGCATCCCCTATGTGGTGATCGAGAAGAACCGGCAGGTGGTGCGCACCCTGCGCCAGCAGGGGGCGGTGATCCTGTGCGGCGACGCCACGGTGCCCGGGGTGCTGGAGGAGGCGCGGATCGCCGAGGCCCGCCTGCTGGTCTGCGCCGTGCCGGACGGGTTCCAGGTGCGCCAGATCGTCGCCCGCGCCCGCGCCGCCACCCCCGGGCTCGACATGGTGGTGCGCACCCACAGCGACCTCGAACGCGATTATCTCGAACGCCAGGGGGTCGGGATGGTGGTCAAGGGCGAGCACGAACTGGCGCTGGCGATGATGGGCTATGCCCTGCGCCGGCTCGGGCTGGGGGAAGAGGCGGCGCAGGGGGTGGTCAACGGCTTTCGCGGCCCGCCCTACGCCGCCGGGCCGGGGGCGGCGGCCTGAAGGCAGGGGGCCGGGGCTGGTGTCAGCCCTGGTCCGTCCGCGCCAGGATGAAATCCTGGAAGCGGTGGTCCTCGACGATGATGTGGTTGACCAGCCAGGCCTGGAGGAAGCGGCGCAGTTCCTCGCCGATGTCCTCCTGGCTGTGCAGGAAGCGGTGGTAGAGGTCATCGACCTCGGCGGTCATCTGGCGATGGGTCTCGCGGTGCTGGTCGAGGTCGGGATAGCCGGCCTGCGCCAGCAGGCTTTCCTCGTTGTGGAAATGGTAGCGGATGTAATCGACCAGTTCGTCGAGCACGAATTCGACGATGGTGCGGTCGCCGGCATTCTCCTCGTTGCTGATCTGGTTGATCAGTTCGAGCAGGATGCGGTGGTCGTGATCGATCACCGGATGGCCGATGGCGATCTCGTCGGTCCATTCGATCAGCGGCGCCTTGGCCCGGTTGGCGATCACCTCGAAGAAGGCGGCGACGATGTCGGGATCGAACTGGGTGCCGTCATGGTCGCGGATATAGGCCAGCACCTCGTCGGCGGCCCAGCCCTGCTTGTAGGGCCGGCGCGAGATCAGCGCGTCATGGACGTCGGCGATCGCGGTGATGCGGGCGGCGAGCGGAATCGCCTTGCCGGCCAGCCGGCGCGGATAGCCGCTGCCGTCCCACCATTCGTGATGGCCCTCGGCGATCTCGGCCGCCAGTTCGAAATAGAGGCTGCCGCCCAGCAGCCACTGTCCCTTCTGCAACAGGGTGCCGCCGTTCGAGGTGTGGGTCTCCATCGTCCGGCGTTCGTCGGGGTCGAGCGGGCCGGGCTTCAGCAGGATCGAATCCGGGATGCTGACCTTGCCGACGTCGTGCAGGATGCTGGCGACGGCGACATGCTGGAGGAACGGCTCGTCGCAACGCTCGGGCTCGATGCCGCGCCGGCGCAGGGTGCGGGCGATCTCGTGGGTCATCCGCGCCACCCGCAGCACATGGCCGCCGGTGGCGTGGTCGCGATATTCGGCGAGGTCGGCCAGCATCAGCAGCGCGACCTTGTGCGAGCGCCGGGCGGCCAGCGCCTCGGCCGCCGTGCGCTCCGCCGCCGTCCGCCCGTCCGGGCCCGGCCCGGCGGCGGCGGCGCGGGCCAGCGCCTGGCGGATGGTCCACACCAGCAGATCCTTGCCGACCGGCTTGGTCAGGCAGGCGACGTCGGGGCCGAGGCGGCGGAAGGTCTCGGTCTGGCCCCACCGTCCCGACAGCACGATCAGCGCGGTGGTCGGGGCGGTGCGGGCGATGTGGCGGGCCAGTTGCTCGCCGTCGATCTCCGGCATGCCGATGTCGGTGACCACCACGTCGAACCGCAGATGGTCGAGCAGGGCGATCGCGTCGCCGCCATGGCTGACGAAATGCAGGTCCCATTCGGCGTCGGCCAGGGTTTGCAGGGTGCGGCGCAGACCGGCCAGGATGTTCTCGTCGTCATCGACGAACATCACCCGCGGGCGGGACAAAGGGGTGGGGAGATCGGGTCTGGTCACGGGGCCCCCGGCGCATGGGTCTGACGCGGCGAGGGAACGTCCCGGTGACCGGGGAGCGGTGGTGCGCTCCCCGCATCCCTGCGCGGCCTCGCCATCGTTATAATATCGATGGTATGGGGTGGCCGTCGCAAGGGGGCGGATGCGATTTACGATTGCGGCCCGGATCCGGGCGGACGGCGGCGCGGCGGGCGTTCCCGCTGGGGCCGCTCCCGCTGGGGCCGTTCTGCGGAAGAGCGTTCGCCCTGGGGCCGTTCGCCCTGGGGCCGCTCCCGGGGCGCCCGCTCGCGCGGCCCCGGCGCCGGGGCGTCGGCCAGCGGTTCGATCTTGCCCTCGGGGTGCTGGACCTGCTTCAGCGCGGCGCGGAAGCGGTCGGCCACCCGGGCATCGACCTCGAAGCGGGTTTCGCGCTCAAGGATGCGGATCGCGCCGATATCCTGCTTGGCGACCCGGCCCTGGCGGCAGATCAGCGGCAGCAGCCAGCGCGGATCGCCGTTCTTCAGCCGGCCGATATTGAGCCGGAACCACACCATCGGCCGCTCGCTCGAATCCTCGCGCGGCGGCCGGCCCTCGCGGCGGCCGCGCGCCGGCAAATCGGGGCCGGGATCGAACACCTCCTCGGCCGCCGGCAGGGCCGAGCGGTAGAGCCGGGCCAGGGCGGCGGCGATCGCCTCGGCGGGATGGGCCTCGATCAGGGCCTGGGCCATCGCCCGTTCCTCTTCGGCCGGTTCCTCGCTGAGGAACGGCGCCGCCAGCAGGCGCTGCTGGTCGAGGGCGTGGATGTCGTCGGCGCTCGGCACCGCGCCCCAGGCCACCTGGATCCCGGCCGACTGGATCAGCAGGTCGGCGCGGCGGCGGCGCGACAGCGGCACCAGCAGCACGCTGATGCCCTTGCGCCCGGCCCGGCCGGTGCGGCCGCTGCGGTGCTGAAGGGTCTCGGCGGTGCGGGGCAGTTCGGCGTGGATCACCAGATCGAGGCTGGGCAGGTCGATCCCGCGCGCGGCGACGTCGGTGGCGACGCAGACCCGGGCGCGGCCGTCGCGCAGGGCCTGGAGGGCGCGGTTGCGCTCGCTCTGGCTCAGTTCGCCCGACAGCGCCACCACCCCGAAGCCGCGTTCGAGCAGGCTGGCCTGAAGGTGGCTGACCGCCTCGCGGGTGCCGCAGAACACCATCGCGGTGGGCGAATCGTGATAGCGCAGCAGGTTGACCACCGCATGCTCGGTCTCGGTCGGGGCGATGCGGACGGCGCGGTGTTCGATGTCGGCGTGGCCCTGGGACCCGGCCGCCAGCGCGATCCGCACCGCCTCGCGCTGATAGCGCCGGGCCAGCCCGACGATTTCCTTGGGCAGGGTGGCGGAGAACAGCAGGGTGCGGCGCTCGGCCGGGGTGGCGTCGAGGATCGCTTCGAGATCCTCGCGAAAGCCCATGTCGAGCATTTCGTCGGCCTCGTCGAGCACCACCGCGCGGAGGGCGGTGACGTCGAGCGCGCCGCGCTCGAGATGGTCGCGCAGCCGGCCGGGGGTGCCGACGACGATGTGGGCGCCCTGGGCGAGGCGGCGCTGTTCGGCGCGCGGATCCATCCCGCCGACGCAGGAGGTGACAATGCCGCCGGCCGGACGGTACAGCCAGGACAGCTCGCGATGGACCTGCAACGCCAGCTCGCGGGTGGGGGCGACCACCAGCGCCAGCGGCGCCCCGGCCGGCGGCAGCGTCGCCGCCGCGCCGAGCAGGGTGCCGCCGAGGGCAAGGCCATAGGCCACCGTCTTGCCCGAGCCGGTCTGGGCCGATACCAGCAGATCGCGCCCGGTGGCCTCGGGGGCGAGCACCGCGCTCTGCACGGCGGTGAGGTCGGTATAGGCGCGTTCGGCCAGGGCCCGGGCGAGGGGGTGGTCGGGAGAGAGAAGATCCATGCGGGCAAGGGGCCTTTCTGGGCCGGCGAGGGGAGAAAACGGCGCGGGTGATGCGGCGTGACGGACCGGAGACGGCGCGAAGGGCGACGGTGCGGCGGGGCGCAGGGCGACTGCGGTCCGAACGCCGACCATAGGGGCGCCCCCCGCGCCGAGTCAAGCCTCGCGCCCGACGGGACCAGGAATGGGATCCAAGGGCCTTGCGGCCCTTGGCGGGTGCGGGCGGCGCCCGCTTCTTCGATTACGTTTACCCTGCCGTGCGGCGGTGACGCTTGCGGCGGCGGGGCGGATCGGCGTAAATCTCGACGCCACACCTCCACCGCCTCGGGTCTCGCGCGCCGTCATGCTTGGTGACCGATCCCCTTTCGCCTTCGCCCTGTGCGGACTGGCCGAGCTTCCGGCCGCCCTTGGCCGCTTCGCCCCGACCCACGCCATCTCGATCACCGACCCCGCCAGCCCGCATCTGCCGGCCTTTCCCGCCGGCACCCGGGTGCTGCGGCTCAGCTTCTGGGACGTGCGCGACCTGCCGGCCGGACAGGCGGCCTGGCTCAGCCCGGCCGAGCGTGCCCTCTATCCCGCCGCCGGCCATGCCCGCGCCATCCTCGATTTCGGCGCCGGCCTGCCGCGCCAGCCCCGGGTGCTGATCCATTGCTGGGCCGGCTTCAGCCGCAGCGCCGCCGCCGCCTACCTGCTGCTGTGCCAGCGGATGCCCGGCGGCGAGCGCCGCGCCCTGCGCCTGCTGCGCCGCCGCCGTCCCGGCGCCGATCCCAACCGGATGATCGTCGGGTTCGGCGACCATCTGCTCGGACGGGGCGGGTCGATGCAGGCGGCGCTGGAGGAACGGCCCGGCCTCGCCGGCTGGCTGCGGGCGCGGCGGGCTTCGCGCGGGCTCCCGCCTGGCGAAAGCTGCGCGGGCTCCGCCCGCGGGCCCGGCCGGGGCGAGGCCCCGGACCCCATTCTTCTCTGAAAAAATAAGGACTATCCCGGCTTGGTGGGGAGGACGGCTCCCGTCCGTTCCGTCATGCGCGGACTTGATCCACGCATCCCTGCGGGGCTGCCTCAAGCCCGGCCATAACCGGCCTCTCTTCGCCGCAGGTCCGGGATGACCCAAAAAATCAGGCCGGGGACAGCCAGGGCGGCTCGGTGCCGGTGTCGCCCGGGGCGGTGCGCCATTGCGGCTCGGTCAGCACCACCACCCGCTGGCCGTTGAGTTCGTCATAGACCTCGATCACCCCCAGCGCCTGGAGCCGCGCCAGCAGGCCCAGCGCGCGGCGCTGCGAATGGGTGCCGCAGGCCTGGGCGATCATCGCGTCGTTGGGGCAGGGCAGATCCTGCAACGCCGCGCTGGCGAGATGCAGGAACAGGCCCTGCAACGCCTCGTCCAGCCGGTTCGCGATCTCGACCGCCAGCGGCCAGCCGGGCAGGGCGGCCACCGCCGGGGTGATCCCGGCCTGGGCCAGCACCAGCCGCTGGCGGAAATTGGCGAGGTCCAGCACCCGCCCCGACAGCCGGCGGCGGCGGCAGCGGGCCAGGAATTCGTCATACAGCCGGTTGATCGCCCGCCCGGTGGCGCCGGCCTCGGCGAACAATTCCTCCAGCACCGCGTCGATCCCTTCCGCCGAGGAGCGGGCGGCGGGTTCGACGGCGGCGGCCGGTTCCTGGTCCGGCGCCTCGTCCGTGCCCGCCTCGGCCTCGGCCTCGCTCTCGGGCGGCGGCGGAGGATCGGCCCGCTCCGGCGCCGGCATTTCGGGCGGCGGCGGGGCGGGGCGGTCCTTCATCGCCGCCAGCAGCGCCTCGGTGCCCGGCTTCTGCTCGGGGACATAGCGGGGGATCTGCGGGGCGTTGGCCTGGAACAGCAATTCCCGCGCCTCCTCCTGCGACCGTTCCGGCAGCGGCAGCAGCCGCGCCCCGCCGGCATGGCTGCGGGTCTGCACCTCGCCGATCGCGATCGAGATCGGCCGGCGCGACAAGGCCGGGCCGAGCCCGACGAAGCGGCCGCATTCGAGGTCGCGGAACATCTCGGCCTGCCGGCGGTCGATGCCGAGCAGGTCGGCGGCGCGCTGCATGTCGATGTCGAGGAAGGTCCGCCCCATCAGGAAGTTGCTGGCCTCGGCGGCGACATTTTTCGCCAGCTTGGCCAGACGCTGGGTGGCGATGATCCCGGCCAGACCGCGCTTGCGGCCCCGGCACATCAGGTTGGTCATCGCCTCGAGCGACAGCTTGCGCGATTCGTCCGACACGTCGCCGGCGGCGGCGGGGGCGAACAACTGGGCCTCGTCCACCACCACCAGCGCCGGGGTCCAGAAGGCGCGGTCGATGTCGAACAGCCCGTTGAGGAAGGCGGCGGCGTGGCGCATCTGCCGCTCGGTGTCGAGATGTTCGAGGGTGACCACCACCGACACCCGCGATTGCCGGCTGCGGCGGGCGATCTGGCGCATCCCGTTCTCGCTCTGCGCCGCCGCGTCGATCACCAGATGATTGAACACCTGGGCCAGACTGGCGAAATCGCCTTCCGGGTCGATCACCACCTGCTGCACCGCCTGGGCGCTCTGCTCGACCAGCCGGCGCAGCAGATGCGACTTGCCCGAGCCGGAATTGCCCTGCACCAGCAGGCGGGTCGACAGCAATTCCTCGATCGACAGGAAGGCGGGGGCGCCGGAAGAGGTGGTGCCGAGGACGATGTTCACGTCGGGATGCTCTGTTGTGATCGGGGGGAGGGGCGGCGGGCGCCGTCCCCGGTCGCCCGTGCCGGCGGAGTCTTACGACACCCCCGATCCCCTCTTCAATCGGGTTTCGCCCCGTCCGCCTTTCGCCGGCCGGGGGATCGACAGAGAAAAGGCATTTGGGTACGATAATGCGATAAACCGAACGGGAGGGATGGGATGAACGGGGGGGCTTTCGATTTCACCGGCCGGGTGGCGATCGTCACCGGCGGCGGCCGGGGCATCGGCGCGGCGATCGCCGACGGGCTGGTGGCCGGCGGGGCCGAGGTCCATGTGTTCGACCAGGGCGGCACGGTGCCCCCCGATCGCCGGCTGCACCCGGTCGATGTCGCCGATCCGGCCTCGGTGGCGGCGGCGGTGGCGGCGCTTGGCCGGCCGGCCGGGCTGCTGGTCAACAATGCCGGCATCACCCGCGATCGTTCGCTGCTCAAGCTCAGCGACGAGGATTGGCAGGCGGTGCTTCAGGTCAACCTGACCGGGGCGTTCAACCTGATCCGCGCCGTCGCGCCGGGGATGGTGGCGGCGGGGTGCGGGCGGATCGTCAACATCGTCTCGATCAACGGCCTGCGCGGCAAGTTCGGTCAGGCCAATTACGCCGCCGCGAAAGGCGGGCTGATCGCCCTGACCAAGACCGCCGCGCGCGAATTCGGGCCGAAGGGGGTGACGGTCAACGCGGTGGCGCCCGGGATGGTGCTGACCGAGATGACCGCCCGGCTGCCGGCCGAGATCCGCGCCCGGGCCGAGGAGGAAAGCGTCCTGAAGCAGTTGCCCGAGGCCGGCGACATCGCCGCCGCCACCCTGTTCCTGCTGTCCGATCTCGCCCGCCGCATCACCGGCGAGGTGCTGAAGGTCGATGCCGGCCAATACATCTGACGGGGGTCGGGCCCGCCCCGCCCCCGTCGTGGCGGACTGACTTCAGGCGGCGCGGACCCGGTCGAGGAAGCGGTCCACCTGGCTCTTGAGCCGGCCGGCATTGGCGGTCAGCGCCTCCGAGGCCTCGCTGAGGTCCTGGGCCGCCCGGCCGGTGCGGGCCGCCCCATCGCGCACCCCGGCGATGCTGGACGAGACCTGTCCGGTCGCCTCGGCGGTGCGCTGGACGTTGCGGGTGATCTCGCGGGTGGCGGCGCCCTGCTGTTCGACCGCGGCGGCGATCGCGGTCGAGACCTGCTTGACCTCGGCGATGGTGGTGGCGATCCGCTGCATCGCCGCCACCGAATCGGTGGTGGCCGACTGGATGGTGGCGATCTGGGCCGAGATCTCCTCGGTCGCCCGCGCCGTCTGGGTGGCGAGGCTCTTGACCTCGCCCGCCACCACCGCGAAGCCCTTGCCCGCCTCGCCGGCCCGCGCCGCCTCGATGGTGGCGTTCAAGGCCAACAGGTTGGTCTGGCTGGCGATGGCCGAGATCAGGTCGATCACCTGACCGATCCGGTCGGCGGTCTGGGCCAGCCCCTCGGCCTGACGGTTGGCGGCGGCGACCTCGCGGTCGGCGCTGTCGGCGGTCTGGCTGGCATGGCCGACCTGACGCTGGATCTCGACGATCGAGGCGGCGAGCTGCTCGGTGGCGGCGGCGACGGTCTGGGCGTTGGTCGAGGATTCCTCGGCGCCGTGGGCGATGGTCTCCGCCTCGCTGCTGGTCTGCTCGGCCGAGCGGCGCATCGCCCCGGCCTGCTGGTCGAGGCTGCCGGCGGCGTTGGCGGCCTGGGCGATCAGCGCCCCCACCTCCTGCTCGAACCGGTCGGCCAGCGCCCGCATCTCGCGGCGGTGGGTTTCCTCGGCCTCGCGCCGGGTCGCCGCCTGCTCCTCGCGCAGCCGCGCCATCTCCAGCCGGTTGGCCTTGAAGGTGTCGAGGGCGCGGGCCAGCGCGCCGACCTCATCGCCACGGTGGGTGAACGGCACCTCGATCGAGGTGTCGTCCTCGGCCAGCCGGCGCATGTCGCCGGTGATCCGGGTCAGCGGCCGGGCGATGCCGGCGGCGACGGCATAGACGGCGAGGCCAAGCAGCGCCACCACCCCCAGCACCACCTGTCCCACCTTGATCAGCACGGCGCGGAACGCCGCCTCGACGTCGTCGGTGTACAGCCCGCCGCCGAGATAGGGTTCGAGCCCCTCGACCGCGCGGACATAGGACACCTTGCCGACCGGGGCGTCACTGCCGGGCCGGGGCCAGGCATAGCTGACAAAGCCGCCGTCGGGCTGGTGCGACAGGCGGATCTGCTCGCGCACGAAGAAGGTGCCGTCCGGCGCCTTGGCGTCGAAGAAGTTGCGCCCGATCACCGCGCGGTTGCCGCCATGGGCCACCATCACCCCCTGGCTGTCGCACAGGAAGAAGTAATTGCCGTCGCCGAAATGGGTGCGGTTGACCGTTTCGATGCTGCGCTCCACCGCTTCCGCGTGGCTGATCCGCCCGGCCTTGGCATCGGCGAAATAGCCGGCCAGCACGGCGGCCATGGTCTCGACCGTCTGCTTCACCTCGTGGCGGCGGTCGGCATACATCGTCTCGTGCAGATGGGCGATCACCACGGCGGTGGCGGCGGCCACCCCGAGGCCGCCCAGCACCGCCAGCACCATCAGCCGGTGCCACAGGCGCAGTCTGTTGAACATGAAGGTCCCTCCTGATCTTTTTTTGAGGCCGGCGGCGCCGGCCGGTGGCCCGGGGCGGGCGCGGCTCACCTCGGGTGTCCGCTCCGGTCGGGGGAAGCAAGGAGCAGGGCGATGCCCTGGCCGACCCCGATGCACAGCGTCACCAGGGCATGGCCGCCGCCGCGCCGGCGCAGTTCGCGCGCGGCGGCGAGGACCAGGCGGGCGCCGCTGGCCCCGAGCGGATGGCCGAGCGCGATCGCCCCGCCATTGGGGTTGAGGCGGGGATCGTCGGGGTCGAGCCCCAGTTCGCGGCAGCAGCCCAGCACCTGGGCGGCGAACGCCTCGTTGATCTCGATCAGGTCAAGCTCGGCCAGCCGCAACCCGGCGCGGTCGAGCAGCTTGGCGATCGCCGGCACCGGGCCGAGCCCCATCAGGCGCGGTTCGACCCCGGCGATCGCGGCGGCCTCCAGCCGGGCCAGCGGGGCGAGGCCGTGCGCCGCCCCGAAACTCTCGTCGCCCAGCAGCAGCAGGGCGGCGCCGTCATTGAGGCCCGAGGCGTTGCCGGCGGTGACCACCCCGCCCTCGGCCAGCGGCCGCAGCCGGGCGAGCGAATCGAGGCTGGTATCGGGGCGGGGATGCTCGTCCTCGGCCACCACGCTCGGCGCGCCGCCGCGCCGGGCCGGCGGGATCGTCACCGGGGCGATCTCCTCGGCCAGCCGGCCGGCGGCGCGGGCGGCCTCGGCCTTGCGCTGCGAGGCGAGGGCGAAGCGGTCGCAGGCGGCGCGGTCGATGCCGAGCCGGGCGGCGACCAGCTCGGCGGTTTCCGCCATCGTCTCGTTGCCGTGGGCGGCGACCAGGGCCGGGTGGGGGAAACGGGCGCCGATGGTGGTGTCGAACAGGGCGACGTCGCGGCCGAAGGCGCTGGCCGCCTTGCTCAGCACGAACGGGGCCCGGCTCATCGATTCGACCCCGCCGGCCAGGAACAGCCGCCCCTCGCCCTGGCGGATCGCCCGGGCGCAATCGATCACCGCCTGGAGGCCGCTGCCGCACAGGCGGTTGACGGTGGCCCCGGCCACCGTCACCGGCAGGCCGGCCAGCAGGGCGGCGTTGCGGCCGAGATTGCGGCCATCCTCGCCGGCCTGACCGGCACAGCCGAGCACCACGTCCTCGATCCCGGCCGGGTCGAGGGAATGGCGGGTCAGCAGGGCGCGGATCAGCCCGGCGGCCAGCTCGTCCGGCCGCACCGGCGCCAGCGCCCCGCCATGGCGGCCGAACGGGGTGCGCAGCCCGTCATAGAGCCAGGCGGCGCTCATCCCGCCGGCTCCGCGCCGAGGCGCAGGCGGAAACGCTGGATCTTGCCGGTGGCGGTCTTGGGCAGGTCGGCGACGAAGTGGAAGCGGCGGGGAAACTTGTAGGGGGCGAGGCGGGCCTTGCAATGAAGCCGCAAATCCTGCTCCAGCGCGTCGTCGCCGACCGCCGACTCGGTCAGCACCAGCCACGCCTCGGGCTTGATCAGGCCGTCGCCGTCGGCGCGGCCGATCACCGCCGCCTCGCGCACCGCCGGATGCTCGATCAGCGCCGATTCGATCTCGAACGGCGAACACCAGATCCCGCCGACCTTCAGCATGTCGTCGGAGCGGCCGCAATAATAGAAATGGCCGTCCTCGTCGCGCAGATAGGTATCGCCGGTATCGAGCCAGCCGCCGACCATCGCCGCCGCCGTCCTTTCCGGGTTGCGCCAGTACCGGCTGGCGATCGACTCGCCCTGGATCCACAGCCGCCCGGGCTGACCCGGCGGCAGTTCGGCCCCGGTGTCGTCGAGGATCCTGGCCCGATAGCCCGGCACCAGGGTGCCGCTCGATCCGCCCCGGGTCCGGCCCGGCCGGTTCGAGATGAAGATGTGCAGCGCCTCGGTCGAGCCGATCCCGTCGAGGATTTCGAGCCCGGTGCGTTCGCGCCAGCGGTGCAGCAGGTCGCCCGGCAGCGCCTCGCCGGCCGAGACGCAGGCCCGCAGCGACGACAGATCGGGGCGGTCCTGGTCGAGCGCCTCCAACTGCGACGCATAGAGGGTCGGCACGCCGAAGAACAGGGTGGGGCGGAAGCGGGCGATGGTGGCGAAGGTGCTGGCTGGGGTCGGCCGCTCGTCGAGCAGCACCGCCGTCCCCCCCACCCACAGCGGAAAGGTCATCGCGTTGCCGAGCCCGTAGGCGAAGAACAGCCGTGCCGCCGAGAAGAAGCGGTCCTCGGCGGTGGCGCCCAGGGTGCGCACCCCGTACAGCTCGCTGGTGACCGCCATGTCGCGCTGGAGATGGACCGCGCCCTTCGGCCGTCCGGTCGAGCCGGAGGAATAGAGCCAGAAACAGTCCCGCTCGGCCCCGGCCGGCACCGGATCGAACCGGTCCGGGCCATGCTCGAACAGCGCCGCCTCCTCCGCCGGATCGAGCCGCAGCACCAGCGCCGGCCGCCGCTCCGCCAGCGCCGGCTCGATTTCGCCGGCGAACTCGGCCGAATAGGCCAGGGCGCCACAGCCGGAATCCTCGATCAGGACGGCATAGTCGCGGCTGCGCAGCATCGTGTTGACCGGCACCGGGACGATGCCGGCCTTGATCGCCCCCCAGAACAGGTAGAAGAAGGCCGGGCGGTCCTGCACCACCATCAGCAGCCGGTCGCCCGGCCTCACCCCGCGCCCGGTCAGGGCGTGGGCGCAGCGGCTGACCCGCGCCGCCAGTTCGGCATAGCTGACCGTGCCGTGGCGCGACAGGATCGCCGCCCGGTCGCCGCGCCCTTCGTCGAGATGGCGGTCGATGAAGGCCTGGGCCGCGTTGTAGCCGGGCGGGAAGGTCAGCGGACGCCCCCCGTCGGATCCGTTGGTGTCGATGGTCATCGGCTTCCCCCTGGGTTTGGTCCGAATCCCCCGTCTCACGCGGGGGTTGGTTAAACAGGTAAAGAAGTACCGCTTTACTTTTTGCCGGGTTCGGCGGCGGAAGTCAAGGCGCGCGGGGCGCCTTACCCGGCATTCCGGTACTGCGTTACCAGGAAGGATGTGATACTAAACTTTCGTTCAGTGCCAGGGAGTTGACCGTGCCGTCCGAGGCTCAGGATTTCCTTATCCGTCCGGCGGAGACCGAGGATCTCGACGAGATCATCCGTCTCGATACCCAGATCACCGCCACCCCCAAGCCGGATTATTGGCGGGGGATCTTCGAACGGATGCGGCGCGAAGGAGCGGGCGGCACCTTTCTGGTCGCGGTGGAGGGACGCCGGCTGCTCGGCTTCGTCGTCGGCGAGATCCGCGCCTGGGAATTCGGCTCGCCGCCCTGCGGCTGGGTGTTCGCGATCGCGGTTCAGCCCGACCAGCGGCTGCGCCATGTCGGCACCGCCTTGTTCGAGGCGCTGTGCGCGCTGTTCCGGCAGGCCGGGGCCACCCGGATCCGCACCATGCTGGCCCGCGACGCCCAGTTGGTGATGTCGTTCTTCCGCAGCCAGGGGATGATGGCCGGCCCGTTCATCCAGCTCGAAAAGGGGCTGGAGGAATGAACCTCCAGATGGCCACCCGCCACGCCTTGTTCGCGATGCTCGAACTGGCGGCGCGGCCCGACAGCCAGATCCCGGCGGCCGACATCGCCGCCAAATACGGCATCTCGACCAATCACCTGTCGAAGGTGATGCGGATCCTCGGCCGCGAGGGGCTGGTCGAGGCGGTGCGCGGCGTCGGCGGCGGCTATCGCTTCGCCGGCAACGCCCGGCGGCTGACCCTGCTCGATCTGATCCATATCTTCGAGCCGGTCGGGGTGCGTCCGGCCCTCGGCGCCGAGCCGGGCGACGACACCGCCGAGGGACGCGGCCTGCGGCTGGTGATGGACGAGATCGACGGCGCCACCCGCGCCACCCTGTCCTCGATCACCATCGAGACGATGCTGAAGCTGATCCGCCGGCAGGGGTGACGGCGGGCTGCCGCCCGCACCCGCTCGGGGCGATGCCCCGAACCCCCTTCTTTTTCAGGGTAAAGGCGGGGCGGATTGGAAGGTCCACACGCCGGCGGGGGAAATCTCGCGGCGAATCTGGCCGTCGGCCTCAAGGCGGTTGAGGTGGGCCAGGATCTCGCCGCCGGCGAAGCCCTGCTGGTGGATGTCGAGCGGGCGGGTGAACAAGGCGGTGACGATCGCGAATCCCGTCGCCGGGGTGGTGCAGGCGGCGGCGATCGCCGCCAGCCGTCGGCGGTGGTGTTCGGCGAGGTCGTCGCAGCGTTGGCGCAGGTGGTGGAACGGCATCCCGTGCGCCGGCAGCACCAGGGTTTCGGCCGGCAGGCGGCGCAGCGTGGCCAGACCGTCGAGGAAAAGGCGCAGCGGGTCGGACTCGGGGGCGTCGGGCCAGCAGGCCACCACCGGGCTGATGGTCGGCAGGATCTGATCGCCGGCAATCAGGATGTTGGCCTCGGGGTTCCACAGGCAGACATGCTCGGGCGAATGGCCGCCGAAGGTCAGCACCCGCCAGACTCCCTCGCCGATCCGCAATTCGTCGCCATCGGCCAACGGCACGAAGGAGTCCGGTGGCGGCGAGACGCGCGAGCGATAGATGTCGCCGCCCTGGCGCATCGCCTCCAGCCGCTCCGGCGGATAGCCCAGCCGGTGGTAATGCGCCAGCTTGCGCGCCAGCAGGTCGGCGGGGTCGGCGAACCAGCTCTGCCGCCCTTCCTCCCATTCGCCCCGGCTGGTCAGCAACGTCACGCCGAGCCGCCCGGCCAGCCAGCCGGCCAGCCCCATATGATCGGGATGGGAATGGGTGCAGATCAGCCGGGTGAATCGCCGCCCGGCCAGTGGCCCGGCCAGTAATTCCTCCCAGCGGGCGCAGCCGTCCTCGTCGCCGAACCCGCTATCGACCAGCACCCAGCCGTCACCATCGGCCAGCAGCCACAGATTGACATGATCGAGGGCGAAGGGCAGCGGCAGCCGCAACGCCTCGAGTCCCGGCGCCACCGGGGTGGGAAGGGCGGTGTGATACATCGGACACGCGCTCCAAAAGGGAGGGGTTCGGGGAGCTCTGCTCCCCGAGCGGGCCGGCGGGCGGCCGCCCACCAATCGTTGCCTCAGAACGCCGCCAGCCCGGTCATCGCCCGGCCGAGGATCAAGGCGTGGATGTCGTGGGTGCCCTCGTAGGTGTTGACCGCCTCCAGGTTCATCACATGGCGGATGACGTGGAACTCGTCGGCGATGCCGTTGCCGCCATGCATGTCACGGGCGGTGCGGGCGATCGTCAGCGCCTTGCCGCAATTGTTGCGCTTCAGCAGCGAGACCATCTCGGGGGCCATCCCGCCCTGATCGAACAGCCGGCCCAGCCGCAGGCAGGCGTGCAGGCCGAGGGTGATTTCGGTCTGCATGTCGGCCAGCTTGAGCTGGATCAACTGGGTGGCGGCGAGTGGCCGGCCGAACTGCCGGCGGTCGAGGGTGTATTGCCGCGCCGCGTGCCAGCAGAATTCGGCCGCGCCCAGCACCCCCCAGGCGATGCCGTAGCGGGCGCGGTTGAGACAGCCGAACGGCCCCTTCAGCCCTTCGACTCCGGGCAGCAGGTTGTCGTCGGGCACGAACACCTCGTCCATCACGATCTCGCCGGTGATCGAGGCGCGCAGGCTGAACTTGCCCTCGATCTTCGGCGCCGACAGCCCCGCCATCCCCTGTTCCAGCAGGAAGCCGCGGATCACCCCGTCCTCGGTCTTGGCCCACACCACGAAGAGATCGGCGATCGGGCTGTTGGTGATCCACATCTTGGACCCGGTCAGGCGGTAGCCGCCCGGGACCTTGCGCGCCCGGGTCCGCATCCCGGCCGGGTCGGAGCCGGCATCGGGCTCGGTCAGGCCGAAACAGCCGATCAGCTCGCCCTTGGCGAGGCCGGGCAGGTATCGGCGCCGCTGTTCCTCGCTGCCATAGGCGTGGATCGGGTACATCACCAGCGAGGATTGGACGCTCATCGCCGAGCGGTAGCCGGAATCCACCCGCTCGACCTCGCGGGCGATCAGGCCGTAGCCGACATAGCCGAGCCCGGCGCCACCGTCGGCCTCGGGCAGGGTCGGGCCGAGGAAACCGAGCGCGCCCATCTCGGTCATGATCGCGCGGTCGAACCGCTCGTGGCGGTTGGCCTCGATCACCCCGGGCAGCAGCCGGTCGCGGCAGAACGCGGCGGCGGTGTCGCGCACCATCCGCTCCTCCTCGGTCAGGGCTTCCTCCAGCAGCAGTGGGTCGTCCCACAGGAAACGGCGCTTTTCGGCTGACATCGTCGCTCTCCCCTCCGGTTGTCCTGGCGGCGGTGAAACCCGCTTGACGCCAAAAAATGTATTATGGTACCCCAATGCCATTATCGTAGTTTCGAACCGGCCGCCGCGTCAAGAGGCGGCCCACCGGGGGAGGTCCGACACATGACGATCGAGGCGCGGCGCTGGGTGATGACCGGGGTGGGGGCACCGCTGGAGCGGCAGGTGGTGACGCTGGCCGCGCCCGGTCCGGGCGAGGTGGTGGTGGCGGTGGCCGGCTGCGGCGTCTGTCACACCGATCTCGGCTATTACTATGACGGGGTGCGGACCAACCGGCCGCTGCCGCTGACCCTGGGCCACGAGATCAGCGGCCGGGTGGTCGCCGCCGGCCCCGGCGCCGAATCCTGGCTGGAGCGGGCGGTGATCGTGCCGGCGGTGATCCCCTGCGGCGAATGCGATGCCTGCCGGCGCGGCAAGGGCACCATCTGCCCGCACCAGCAGATGCCCGGCAACGACATCGAGGGCGGGTTCGCCAGCCATGTGGTGGTGCCGGCGCGCGGGCTGTGCCCGGTCGATGAGGACCGCCTCGCCGCCGCCGGGCTGACCCTGGCCGATCTCGCGGTGGTGGCCGACGCGGTCACCACCCCCTATCAGGCGGTGGTCCAGGCGGGGGTTGGCCCCGGCAGCCTGTGCGTGGTGATCGGGGTCGGTGGGGTCGGCGGCCATTGCGTCCAGATCGCCCGGGCCTTCGGGGCAACGGTGGTGGCGGTCGATGTCGATGACGCCAAACTGGCGGCGGTGGCCGGCCACGGCGCCGCCGCCACCTTCAACGCCCGCGCCCACGATGCCCGAAGCCTGAAGAAGGCGGTCGCCGCCTGGGCCGAGGCGCACGGCCTGCCGGCGCGGGAATGGGTGATCTTCGAATGTTCCGGCACCGCCGCCGGCCAGCAGAGCGCCTGGAACCTGCTGGTGCATGGGGCGACGCTGGCGGTGGTCGGCTTCACCATGGAGCGGGTCGAGATCCGGCTGTCGAACCTGATGGCGTTCCACGCCCGCGCGCTCGGCAATTGGGGCTGCCCGCCCGAGCTTTACCCGGCCGCGCTCGCTCTGGTGCTCGACCGCCGGATCGAGCTGGCCGCCTTCGTCGAGCACCATCCGCTCGACCAGATCAACCGGATCTTCGACGACGCCCACGCCCACCGGCTCGGCCGCCGCGCCGTGCTGGTGCCCTGATCCGTCCGCCCGCATCCAACGGAGAGCGAAGAGCCATGACCGCGCATTCCGCTTCCAGCCTTGCCGCCGCCGCTCCGGCCGCGCTGCACGATCACGATCTGGTGCCCGAGACGGTGGTGCCGGGGGTGCTGTACGAGAAGAGACCGGCCCGCGCCCCCGACGGCGCTCTGGTGCCCGGGCTCTACAACGCCTGGATCACCCTCGACAATCCGCGTCAGTTCAATTCCTACACCACCGAGATGGTCAAGGGGGTGATCCTGGCCTTCCGCGCCGCCTCCAACGCCCGCGACGTGGTCGCCACCGTGTTCACCGGCAGCGGCGACAAGGCGTTCTGCACCGGCGGCAACACCAAGGAATATGCCGAATATTACGCCGGCAACCCGCAGGAATACCGCCAGTACATGCGGCTGTTCAACGACATGGTGTCGGCGATCCTCGGCTGCGACAAGCCGGTGATCTGCCGGGTCAACGGGATGCGGATCGGCGGCGGCCAGGAGATCGGGATGGCCTGCGACTTCTCGGTCGCCCAGGACCTCGCCCGCTTCGGTCAGGCCGGGCCCAAGCACGGCTCGGCCCCGATCGGCGGCGCCACCGACTTCCTGCCGGTGATGATCGGCGCCGAGCGGGCGATGGTGTCGGGTTCGCTGTGCGAACCCTGGTCGGCGCACAAGGCGGCGCGGCTGGGGATGATCACCGACATCGTCCCGGCGCTGAAGATCGACGGCGCCTTCGTCGCCAACCCGACCGTGATCACCGACCGCTATCTCGATGAATATGGACGGGTGATCCATGGCGAGTTCAAGACCGGGGCCGAGGCGGCGGCCGGGCGCGACCTGCTGAAACAGGGCACGGTCGATCTGTCGCTGCTTGATGCCAAGGTCGAGGAATTGTGCGGCAAGATCCTGCTGACCTTCCCCGATTGCTTCACCAAGACGCTGGAGGAACTGCGCAAGCCCAAGCTGGCGGCCTGGAACGCCAACAAGGAGAACAGCCGGGCCTGGCTGGCGCTCAACATGATGACCGAGGCCCGCGCCGGCTTCCGCGCCTTCAACGAGGGCAGCAAGGACGATCGCGAGATCGACTTCATCGCCCTGCGGCAGGCGCTGGCCGCCGGCACGCCGTGGAACGAGGCGCTGACCGAGCGGCTGCTGCCGGCGGCGAGGGCGGGGCGATGAGCGCGCCCTGTCTCACCCTCGGGGCGGAGCGCGACGGCGCGCTGCTGCGGCTGACCCTGGCCCGGCCCAAGGCCAACCTGATCGACGCGGCGATGATCGCGGCGCTCGATCAGGCGCTGGTGGCGGCCGAGGGTGATCCGGCGCTGAAGGCGGTGCTGCTCGACCATGAGGGGCCGCATTTCAGCTTCGGCGCCAGCGTCGCCGAGCATCTGCCCGACCAATGCGCGGCGATGCTGGCCGGGCTGCATGCGCTGATCCTGCGGATGGTGGCCTTTCCGCTGCCGATCCTGGTCGCGCTGCGCGGGCAATGCCTGGGCGGCGGGCTGGAGGTCGCCTGCGCCGGCACCCTGCTGTTCGCCGCGCCCGATGCCCGGCTGGGCCAGCCCGAGATCCAGTTGGGGGTGTTCGCCCCCGCCGCCTCCTGCCTGCTGCCGGAGCGGATCGGCCCGGCCGCCGCCGCCGGCCTGCTGCTGTCGGGCCAGCCGATCGACGCCGCCGAGGCGGCCCGGCTCGGTCTGGTCCAGCAGGTCGCCGACGATCCCGCCGCCGCCGCTTTGGCCTGGTTCGATCACGGCGCCGCCCGCCACAGCCCGTCCTCGCTGCGTTTCGCCCTGCGCGCCGCCCGGCTCGATCTGGTCGAGCGGGTGCGGGCCAAACTGGCGGCGGTCGAGGCGCTTTATCTCGACGGCCTGATGGCGACCCGCGACGCCGCCGAGGGCCTGACCGCCTTTCTCGACAAAAGACCCGCCGTGTGGGAGGGCCGCTGACCATGACCCAGTCCGCCGACATCATCGCGCATTGCCAGCAGATCCACGACGACCTCGACTTCGCCCATGCCCGCGCCTGGAAGGCGGCGGCGCCGGGGCGCAAGGTGATCGGCTTCCTGCCGGTCTATGTCCCGCTCGAACTGATCCATGCCGCCGGCTGCCTGCCGCTCGGCCTGTTCGGCGGCGGCGACCGGGTCGAGGTGATCCACGGCGACGCCTATTATCAGAGCTACATCTGCCGCATCCCGCGCTCGACCGTCGAGCTGGGGGTCAGCGGCCGGCTCGATTTCGTCGATGGCATGCTGTTCCCGTTCGTCTGCGACGTGATCCGCAATCTGTCGGGGATGTGGAAGCTGATGTTCCCCGGGGTGTGGAGCAAGTTCTTCGACACCCCGCAGAATTTCGATCCGGCGGTCGGCGGCGCCTATTACGTCGAGGAACTGCGCGAACTGCGCGACGGGCTGGCGGCGCTGACCGGCCGCCCGATCGAGGAGGCGGCGCTCCGCGCCTCGATCGCGCTCTACAACGACAACCGCCGGCTGGTGCGCGCGGTCTACGCCGCCCGCGCCGCCGAGCCGTGGCGGGCCCCGGCCGCCGACGTTTACGTGCTGATGCGGGCCGGGCTGATGATGCCGGTCGAGGAGCACAACCGGCTGCTGGCCGACTATCTCGCCGCGATCGCCGCCGAGGCCCGGCCCCGCCGCGACAATGTCCGGGTGGCGATCTACGGTTCGTTTTGCGAACAGCCGCCGCTGGCGCTGATCCGCTCGATCGAGATGGCCGGCTGCTACGTGGTCGAGGACGATTACGCCCTGGTCAACCGCTTCCTCACCGCCGACGTCGCCACCGAGGGCGATCCGCTCCAGGCGCTCAGCGACGCCTATCTCGGCCATTCGGTCGAGACCGCCTGCAAATATGTCCCGGTCGAGGCCGACAAGGGCCGGTTCCATCTCGACCGGGTGCGCGATTGCGGCGCCGAGGGGGTGATCTATGCCAGCCCCAGCTTCTGCGACCCGGCTTTGCTCGACCGGCCGATGATCTGCCACCGGCTGACCGAGGCCGGCATTCCCCACATCGCCTTCAAATACGCCGAGAATTCCGGCCAGATGCAGCCGATCCGCGAACAGGCCGGCACCTTCGCCGATTCCATCAAGCTGTGGAGCTGAGACCATGAGCGCGATCGTCAAGGAACCGTCGATGCTGCTGCAAAAGGAGCTGATCGCCCGCAATTACGACGCGATCACCTCCAAGCACGAGACCGGGCGCAAGGTGGCCTCGACCTTCGTTCCCGGCAACCTCAACGAATTGCTGATGTGTTTCGGCTTGGTCAACAATCTGCCCGAGATCAACGCGATCCAGAACGGCATGCGCAAGCGGTCGGGCGACTACATCATGGAGGCGGAGAAGCGCGGCCATTCCGAGGATGTCTGCACCTACGTCAAGGCCGACATCGGCATGATGGGCAAGGGGGCGATCGCCCCCAACGGCCGGCCGTTCCCGGTGCCGGACGTGCTGCTGCTGTCCTATACCGGCTGCTACACCTTCATGAAATGGTTCGAGCTGCTGCGGTCGCAGTACCAATGCCCGACCCTGATGCTGCATGTCCCCTACGAGGGCGACGGCCACACCACCCGCAACATGCGCGACTACGTCGTCCGCCAGTTGCAGGAGGTGATCATCCCCGGCCTCGAGCAGGTGTCGGGGGTGAAATTCGACATCGACCAGCTGCGCGAGCATCTGCGCGCCTCGGCCCGGGCCGAGGATGATCTGGTGTGGTGCCTGGAACAGGGCAAGCGCAAGCCCTCGCCGATCGACGCCTATTTCGGCGGGGTCTATTACATCGGCCCGATCTTCACCGCCTTTCGCGGCACCCCCGAGGCGGTGGCCTATTATCAGGCGCTGCGGGGCGAGGTCGAGGCGCGGATCGCCGCCGGCCAGGGGCCGGTGCTGCCCGACGGCAGTTCGTTCGACCGGCAGAAATACCGGCTGGTGGTCGAGGGCCCGCCCAACTGGACCAGCTTCCGCGAGTTCTGGCAGATGTTCAGCGACGAGGGCGCGGTGGTGGTGGCATCAAGCTACACCAAGGTCGGCGGCCTTTACGACCAGGGCTTCCGCCACGACCCCGACCACCCGCTCGAATCGCTCGCCGATTACTGCCTCGGTTGCTACACCAACCGCAGCCTGCCGACCCGGGTCGATCTGCTCGCCCGCTATGTCGAGGAATACGAGGCCGACGGCCTGCTGATCAACTCGATCAAGAGCTGCAACAGCTTCTCGGCCGGCCAGTTGATGATCATGAAGGAGGTCGAGCGCCGCACCGGCCGCCCTGGCGCCTTCATCGAGACCGATCTGGTCGATCCCCGCTATTTCTCCGCCGCCAACGTCAAGAACCGGCTGGAAAGCTATTTCCAGATGATCGAGCAGAAGCGCCGCTCGCTCGGTCAGGCTGCTTGAGGAGGATGCCCGCGATGCGCTGCTTCATCGGAATCGATCTCGGCTCGACCACCACCAAGGCGGTGGTGATGGACGAAAACAGCCAGGTGCTGGGCCGGGGCATCACCAATTCGCGCTCGAACTACGACACCGCCGCGCTGGTGTCGAAGCAGGAGGCGCTGATCGATACCCGCCTGACCCTGTTCCGCCGCGCCCTGGCCGGGGTACCGGCGCTGGCCGGGCGGGTCGAGACGATCCTGGCCGACCTCGAACGTCATTTCCGCCACATCCAGTTCCTCGAACAGCTCGACGACCTCGAACGCACCTGCGCCGAGGCGGTGCGCGGGCCGCGCTTTTCCGGCCGGGAACGGGCGGTGGCCGAGGCGCTGGCGGCGGTGTTCGCCCGGCTGCGCGCGGGCTCGGCCGCGCTCTACGCCCCCGGGGTGCGGCGCAAGTCCGACTTCTTCCGCGACCTCGCCGGGGCGGCGTTCATGACCGAGGGCGAGGCGGTGTGCCGCGCCGCCGGGCTGCCGTTCGACCTGCTGCTCAACCTCTATGACAAGTCGATCATCGCGGTCGAGAACCGGCCCCCCGCCGGCGCGATGGAGGACAAGTTCCTGCGCGCCCTCGAACGCGGCGCGGCGGGCGGGACCGATCTGGCCGCCCCGGTGCGGGCGGCGCTGGCGATCCCGCTGGAGGAGGCGCATGTGGTCGGCACCGGCTATGGCCGGGTCCGGCTGCCCTTCCCCAAGGAACAGATCCGCTCCGAGATCCTCTGCCACGGCCTCGGCGCCCACATCATGTATCCCGGCACCCGCACCGTGCTCGACATCGGCGGCCAGGACACCAAGGGGATCCAGGTCGATGCCGACGGCATCGTCGAGAATTTCCAGATGAACGACCGCTGCGCCGCCGGCTGCGGCCGCTATCTCGGCTACATCGCCGACGAGATGAACATCGGCCTGCACGAACTGGGGCCGCTGGCCAGCAACGCCACCCGGCAGGTGCGGATCAATTCGACCTGCACCGTGTTCGCCGGGGCCGAGCTGCGCGACCGGCTGGCCTTGGGCGAGAAGCGCGAGGACATCCTGGCCGGGCTGCACCGGGCCATCATGCTGCGGGCGATGTCGATCCTCAGCCGGGCCGGCGGGGTGCGCGACCAGTTCACCTTCACCGGCGGCGTCGCCAAGAACGAAGCGGCGGTGAACGAACTGCGCGGCCTGATCCGCGACAATTACGGCGAGGTCCAGATCAACATCGACCCCGATTCGATCTACACCGGCGCACTGGGCGGGGCGGCCTTCGCCGTCCGCGCCGCCGCCTGAGCCAGGAAAGGAGATCCCATGACCGCGATCCTCACCGCCGGCATCGATATCGGCGCCGGCTGCGTCAAGAGCGTGCTGTTCCGGGTCGAGGGCGAGCGCGCCGAATGGCTGGCGCGCGACACCGCCCGCATCCGCAGCCGCGATCCGTTCCGGCTGGCGGAGGAGGGCTTCCACGCCCTGCTGGCCCAGGCCGGTGTCGCCGCCGATCAGGTCGCCTATGTCGCCTCGACCGGCGACGCCGAAAGCCTGTCCTTCGCCACCGGCCATTTCTATTCGATGACCACCCATGGCCGGGGCGCGGCGTTCCTCGACCCGGCGGCGCGGGCGGTGCTCGATGTCGGCGCCCTCAACGGAAGGGCGATCCGGATCGACGACGGCGGCAAGGTGCTGTCCTACAAGATGACCAGCCAGTGCGCCTCGGGCTCGGGCCAGTTCCTTGAGAACATCGCCCGCTATCTCGGCATCGCCCAGGACGAGATCGGCGCGCTGTCGCGCACCGCCGACGCGCCGGAAAAGGTGTCGTCGATCTGCGCGGTGCTGGCCGAGACCGACGTGATCAACATGGTGTCGCGCGGCATCTCCGCCGCCAACATCCTGAAGGGGATCCATCAATCGATGGCGGTGCGGCTCGCCAAGCTGCTGAAATCGGTCGGCGCCGCCGAGGGGCGGGTGCTGATGACCGGCGGCCTCGCCCTCGATGACGGGCTGGTCGCCGCTCTCAACGAGGCGCTGGCCGGGGAACAGGTCGGTCTGGAAGCGGTCGGCCACCCCGACTCGCTCTATGCCGGAGCGATCGGCGCCGCATTGTGGGGGGCGTTCCGCCATCGCAAGCTGGAACGCCTCGCCGCCTGAGCCTGTTGCCCGACCGCTCTTTTTCCGTCATGCGCGGACGTGATCCGCGCATCGATGGGAGCCACTTGGCGCCTTGCCCCGCGCTGACAGGTGGATGGCCGGGTCAAGCCCGGCCATGACCTGCTTCTATTTCCCCGGGATTCGGTGATGAACCGAAAACGGGGGCGTTTCGCCATCGCAAGCTGGAACGCCTCGCCGCCTGAGTCTGTTGCCCGGCCACTCTTTTTCCGTCATGCGCGGACTTGAACCGCGCATCGATGGGAGCCACTTGGCGCCTTGCTCCGCGCTGACACGGAGATGGCCGGGTCAAGCCCGGCCATGACCTGCTTTTTCCCCCGGGATCCGGTGATGAACCGAAAAAACAAAGGGGGTCCGGGGCATCGCCCCGGGCGGGCGTGGGCGGCAGCCCACCCTAGGCGGCGGTCTTGGCGTAGGCGGCGCCGATCCGCCCGCTGCGGCATTCGGCCGAGGCGAGGAAGCGGGCCGACAACTCGGCCTGGAGCTCCTGCGCCTGATCGAGCGGCACCGCGCCGCACTGGCGGATCGCGTCGAGGATCGCCGCCCGTCCCGCCGCCAGCGCCGGGCCGGTGGCGGGCGACAGCGGCGGCATCCGCTCAAGCAGCCCGCTCAGCGGGCCGGCGGCCAGCGGCCGGCGGGGCAGGGTCCGATCGCCCCGGGCCACCGCCCAGGCCAGGGCGATCGCCGCGTCGAGCGGGGCGGCGGCGTCGGTCAGCCAGCCGACCGTGTCGGCGGCGCGGACGCTGGTCCCCTCCAGCAGCAGGCGCAGCAGATCGGGCCAGTGGCGCGGCTCGGCGCGGCGGAACGGCCAGTGGCAGCCTTCCATCCCCGGTACCACCGGCAGGGTCACCTCCGGCATCCCCAACTCGGCCCCCTCGGCGGCGATCAGGGTATGGCAATGGCTCATCAGTTCGAGGAAGCCGCCCAGGCAGCGTTTGCCGTTGATCAGCCCGACCGAGACGGCGAATTCGTCATGCAGGCGGCGGGCGGTGGCGGTCCAGGCCCGCGACAGCGCCGCCCCGCGCGCCGCGTCGCCCAAAGCGGGGTGGAAGTCGGCGGTGTCGGCCCCGACCATCTGGGGCGCGAGGTGGAAATCGCCGGTGACGATCACCCGGGCGATCCCCTCGGCCCGCAGCCAGTCGAGGGCGCGGTTGAGTTCGGCATCGACGTCCCAATTGTAGCTCTCGCGGCCGAGGCTGATCACCCCGACCGTGCCGTCATGCTCGGCATTGACGTAGAGCTGAAGCCCCTCGGGGCCGTCGAGCGCGGCCAGCGCCTCGGGGTGCCACGGGCTGGCGGCGGCGGCCTGGTCGAGGGCGTGGTAACGCTCGACCAGGGCCACCACCCGCTCGCGCCCCAGCCCCCGCGCCAGCGCCACCGCGCCGCGTGCGAACTGGGCGCACAGTTCGCCGATGGCGTTGATCTCGGGCAGGCCGGCGCGCCGCTCGGCCAGGATCAGCGTCAGCATCTGCACCACCGGCCCGAGCAGGCGGGCCTCGATCTCCTCCTGCCCGGCCGGGTCGAGCGGCCAGTCGATCACCGGGCGGAAATGGTTGGGCGGGTACCAGTCCTGGCCGCTGTCCTTGTGTTCGACCAGGACCGGGGCCGGGGCGAACAGCGGGCCGTATTCGCGGGCGAGATGGTCGAGGCACGACCAAGTCAGGAAGGTCGCCCCCTTGGCCCCGATCGCGTCATGGGCGCGGAACGGGTTCGGCCCCAGCAGCCGGCGCACCCATTTGTCGAGCTTCCACGGCGGCAGGTTGGTGGCGTCGTGGGCGCGGCAGGCGGCCTGCATCGCCCCGCAGAACAGCACGTCGAGCACGAACGACCAATGGTCCTCCATCCGCATCGGCACCAGCCCCAGCGCCCACATCAGTTGGGTCAGCGGGCTGGGGGCGGGCTCGACCACCTCCCACACCTTGTTGACGGCGTGGGGATAGGCGGGATGGGCCACCGCCACCCCCAGTTCCCGCGCCGGAAAGCCCGAGGTGACCGAGCGGATCTCGATCTCGGGAAAGGCGGCGCGGAACAACGCGTAATGCGCCCGCTTGACCTCCAGCAGTTCGGGGATCGCCTCGATCAGCACGCGCGGGCGCAGCGCGGCGAGGGCGGGGGGCAGGCTGGTGCCGTCATAGCCGAGCTGGATCACGCTGCTCATGATCCGCGCCGCCCGCGCCGGGCCGAAGCCGCGCGCGAGTCCGTCATATTCCCGCGCCAGCCCGGTGCCGCCGGGGAAGTCAAGCGCCACCACCGGCACCCCGTAGGGTTCGAGCCGGCTGGCGAACTGCATCACCTTGCCGGCGCCGACCACGCCGTTGCCGCCCGACACCACCAGACAGCCGCGCGCCTCCGGCGGGCCGAACACCTGATCGACCAGCGCCGCCGCCGTCACCGGCAGCCCGCCCCGGCGGAAGATGTCGAGCACCGAGCCGAGGCCCAGCGTTTCCAGGGTCGATTTCCGCATCGCTCTCCGCATGATCCGCTCTCCTCAGCTCACCAGGAACAGGCCGGCGATGCCGACATCGCCGGCGGCGCATCCCATCACCAGCACATAGCCGCCGCCCAACTCGACCGCCTCCTCCAGCGCCTCGATCACGATGCGGGTCAGGGTCGGCCCCTGCGGATGGCCCCACACCAGCGACGAGCCGGTGCGGTTGACCGCCCGCCAATCGACCCCGAGCAGCTTCGAGAAGATCGCGTCGTTGACGGTGAAGGGGTTGTGGCTCTTGATCACCGCGATCTGGTCGATGCCGAGGCCGGTCTGGCGCAGCAGCTTTTGCACCGCCAGCGCCGGGGCCTCGGGCATCAGGCCGGGGCCGGTGCGGACATCGACCTTGGCGATCAGCCGGATCTCGATCTCCGGGCGCGGGCTCAGGTCGCGCGCCTTGTCCGGGCTGGTCACCAGCAGGGTGGCGATGCCGTCGGCCGGATGGGTCTGGCCGCCGGCGGTGACGCAACTGTCGAGTTCGGGCATCGCCCGCAGCCCGTCGAGCGTCACCATCTTCACCCCGGTATCCTCGGCCACCCGCCCGGCCGGGCGGCCGGCGCTGGTCAGCAGGTCGAGCGGCACCAGCACCCGATCGAGGAAGCCGCGCTCCCGCGCCGCGAAATATTGCTGGTAGCGACACAGGGTGATCTCGTCGATCTCGCGCCGGTCGAGCCGGTGCCGCCGCGCCGCCTTGCCCGCCGCCGCCAGCATCGAGCCGCCGGTGGCCGGATCGAAGCCGAAATTGTCCCATACGTCGGACAGCACCGCGGTGCGCTGCGGGCCGCGCCGTTCGGGGAAGACCCCGGCGGGGGAATCGCTGGTGCGGTCGAAGGTCAGCACCCCGACCGCGTCGTTGCCGCCGCCCTGCACCTCGAGCGCGGCGACCGCGATGGCCTGGAGGCCGGTGGCGCAGGCCTGTTCGACGTGACAGCCGGGCAGGCGGTGGCCCAGGCAGGACGACACCAGCGGCGCGGTCCAGAACTTCCAGTGCCACGGCACGGTCGAGCCGATCACCAGATACTCCAGCGCCCGGGCCGGCACCCGGCGCCGCCCCAGGATCAGCGCCATCGCCTCGCCGGCGGCCTGGCCGATATTGACCTCGGCCAGCGGCGAGCTTTGCCAGGCCGGGAAGAAGCTGCTGCCCCAGGTGCCGTAGGGGATCCTGACGCGGGGAAAGGCGCCGTCCTTGCTCATCGCGGAATGCTCCTGCGCGGGGGAACCGTCGCCGAGGCTACGCAACCGGCAACCTTTCGGTCAATGAAATAGTTGCCGTCATAATGGTTATGATATGCAATCAAAATCTTGACGCCATTCGTTGTGGATGAGACCATCGCCAACCACCGAAAGGAGGAGCGCCCCGATGATCGATTATCGCTCGCCCGTCGCCGACATCCTGTTCGCCCTGCGCGCCGCCGGGGCGGACCGCCTGCCCGGCTGGGACGACGACCTCGCCCGGACGGTGCTCGATCAGGCCGGGCGGCTGGTCGATGCGGTGGTCGCCCCGCTCGATCCGCTCGGCGATGCCCATCCGGCCCGGCTGGAGGGCGGACGGGTGCGGCTGCCGCCGGGCTTCGCCGCCGCCTACGCCCTCTATCGCGATGGCGGCTGGCCCGGGCTGGCGGTGGCCGAGGCCGAGGGCGGCCAGGGTCTGCCGCATGTCCTCGCCGGGGCGGTGTCGGAAATGCTGAGCGGGGCCTGCCTGTCGTTCCAGATGCTGCTGTCGCTCGGCCAGGGGGCGCTGCGCACCCTCGGCGCCAACGGCTCGCCGGCGCAGAAGGCGCGCTGGATGAGGCGGCTGGCCTCGGGCGACTGGCTGGCGACGATGTGCCTGACCGAGCCGCAGGCCGGCTCCGACCTCGGCCGCATCCGCTGCCTTGCCCGGCCCGATCCGGCCGGCGGCTGGCGGATCTCCGGCGGCAAGGTGTTCATCTCCGGCGGCGATCAGGACCTGACCGGGCGGACGCTCCATCTGGTGCTGGCCCGCACCCCCGACGCCCCGCCGGGGGTGCGCGGGCTGTCGCTGTTCCTCTGTCCGTCCGAGCTGGAGGACGGAAGCCGCAATGCCGTCTCGGTGCTGCGGCTGGAGGACAAGATGGGGCTGCATGCCTCGCCGACCTGTCAGATGGCCTTCGACGCGGCCTGGGCCGAGCTGGTCGGGGCGCCGGGCGAGGGGCTGGCGCGGATGTTCACCATGATGAACGCCGAACGGCTCGACGTCGCCGCCCAGGGGATCGGGCTGGCCGAGATCGCCGGCCAGCGCAGCCGCGCCTATGCCGCCCAGCGCCACCAGGGCCGCGCCGGTCCGGGCGGTGGTCCCGATCCGATCGCCGCCCATCCCGACATCCGCCGCGCCCTGCTGACCCAGTTGGCGCTGGCGCTGGGCGGGCGGGCGATGCTGTACCGGGTGCTGGTCGAGCTGGAACTCGGGACCAATCCGGCGCTGGTCGAGATCATGACCCCGATCTGCAAGGCGTTCTGTACCGATGCCGGCGGCGAGGCGGCCGACCATGCCATCCAGATCCATGGCGGCTACGGCTATCTGCGCGAATACCGGGTCGAGCAGATCCTGCGCGACGCCCGCATCACCCGGATCTATGAGGGCAGCAACGGCATCCAGGGGATGACCCTGGCCGGGCGGCTGCTGACTCTCGACGACGGCGCCTGTCGCCGCGCCTTTCACGCCGAGATCGTGGCGGCGGCGGCGCAGGCCGAGGCGGCGTGGCGGGAGGATTTGACCCGTGCCCTGGCGGCGTGGGAGGAGGCGGCCTCGGCGCTGTTGGCCGCGCCCGAGCCCGGCTACGCCGCCGCCGATTTCCTCCGCCTGTCCGGTCTGCTGGCGTTCGCCGCCGCCTGGGCGCGGCTGCATGCCGCCGCTGACGCCGCCCCGTCGCCGGCCCGGATCCGCCAGGGCGCCGATTTCGTCCGCCGCTGGATGCTGCCGGAAATCCCCCTGCTGGCCGCGCGCTGCGCCGGCGGGTTCCGGCCCGATCCGGCCGGGCTGGAGGAGGCCCTGACCCCCTAACCCACCCCACCCGCCGGCAGGGAGGCCCGCGCATGAATCTCGCGTCCTATCTGGAGCGTCACGCCCAGCGTCAGCCCGACCGCGACGCCCTCCGCTTCGAGGGACGGTCGGTGACCTTCGCCGAGCTCGACCGCGATGCTGGCCGGCTCGCCGCCGCGCTGCACCGGCGCGGCATCGGCCCCGGCGACCGGGTCGCCCTCTATCTGCCCAACCAGCCCCAGTTCCTGGTCGCCTATTACGCGGTGCAGAAGCTCGGCGCGGTCGCGGTCAGCGTCAACCCGATGTTCAAGTCGGACGAGGTGCGCTACCTGCTGGAGGATTCGGCGGCGGCGGCGGTGCTGGCCCCGGCCGGGCTGACCTTTCATGTCCCGGCCGACTGTCCGGGGCTGCGTCTGCGGATCGTGGTCGATGACGGTCCGGCCGGGCCCGACTGGCTGGCGCTGGGCCGGCTGTATGCCGAGGGCGCGGCCGGGTTCACCCCGATCGAACGCGCCGCCGACGACCCCGCCGCGCTGCTTTATTCCTCCGGCACCACCGGCCAGCCCAAGGGGGTGGTGCTGACCCAGCGCAACATCCATTCCAACATCGCCCTGTCGGCCTGCTGCTCCGACCTGCGGCCGGGCGACCGCGTCGCCGCCTTCCTGCCGCTGTTCCACGCCTACGGTCAGAACTACCTGATGAACGGGGCGATGCTGGCCGGGGCGACCCTGGTGCTGTTCCCGCGCTACAGCCCCGAGACGGTGCTGGCGGCGATCGGCGCCGAGCGCGTCACCCACCTGTTCGCGGTGCCGGCGATCTTCATCGCCCTGCTGGCGAGCGACCTTGCCCCCTACGACCTGTCGTCGCTGCGTTACGAGATGTCGGCGGCGGCGACCCTGCCGGAGGAAATCTCCCGCCGCTGGTTCGACCGCTTCGGCCGGCGGATCTATGAAGGCTACGGCCTGACCGAATGCGCCCCGTTCGCCTGCTACAACGATTTCCACCAGCATCGTTTCGGCTCGGTCGGCCGGCCGCTGCCGGGGGTCGAGGCCCGGGTGGTCGATGAGACCGGCGCCGAGCTGCCCCCCGGCGCGATCGGCGAGATCGTCCTGCGCGGCGACAACGTGATGGCCGGCTACTGGAACCGGCCCGACGACAGCGCGCGCGCCCTGCGCGGCGGCTGGCTGCATACCGGCGACATCGGCCGCATTGACGAGCACGGCTATCTCTATCTGTGTGACCGGCTCAAGGACATGATCAACGTCTCCGGCTTCAAGGTGTGGCCGGCCGAGATCGAAGCCGGACTCTACCGTCTCGACGGCGTGCGCGAGGTCGCGGTCTATGGCCGCCCCGACCCGGACAAGGGCGAATGCGTGGTCGCCGCCGTGGTGGCGAAAGAGGGCGCGGCGCTGACCCCGGAGGCGGTCATCGCCTATTGCCGCGATCACATGGCCGCCTATAAAGTGCCGTCCCGCGTCGATATCCTCGACGCCTTGCCCCGCAGCGCCACCGGCAAGCTGCTGAAGCGGGTGCTGCGGGAACAGGCCTGACCGGGACGGGGGAATGGTGAAGCGGGGGCACAGGGAGCCGGAAGGCGTCGCGCCGGCGGCGGCGGGCGCCGTCGATCTCGGGCCGTTGCCGCGCCAACTCGGCTATCTGCTGCGGCGGGCCCAGGTCGGGGTGATCCATTCCTATGCCGCCGCCTTCGCCGAGGGCGACCTGCGGCCGGGCCAGTTCGCGGTGCTGACCGTGCTCGACCGCAATCCCGGCCTGTCGCCGTCCCAGGTGGCCGAGGCGCTGGCGATCAACCGCACCAATTTCGTTCCGCTGTTCGAATCGCTGGTGCAGCGCGGGTTGGCCGAGCGGCGGCCCAACGCCTCGGATCGGCGGACGCAGTCGCTTTATCTGACCCCGGCGGGCAAGGAACGGTTCGAGCAGGCCCTGGCGGCGGTCGAACGCCACGAGCAGCTGTTCGCCGACCGGCTCGGGGGAGAGGGGCGGGAGCAATTGCTCGCCCTGCTCAATCGGTTGATCGACAGCATCGAGGGATAGCTACGGGACGGTCGCCCCGGCCCCGCCCGGAGGCGGGCGCCTCCGGACCTCCTCCTCTTTCTCGAACAGAAGTTCGGCGCCGTTGACCACGTCGAGCAGTTCCTCGGTGATCTGGGCCTGACGCAGGATCCGTTCCTGGTCGCGCAATTCCGTCAGCTTGCGGTCGATGTTGTCGCCGGCGGTGGTCATCGCGGCAAGGCGGGCGGCGTTCTCGGCCGCCAGTGCTTCGGTCGCCGCCAGCGCCAGGTCGGCCAGCAGCCGTTCCTCGATCAGCCGGTCGAGCAGGGCGGGGGCGGGCAGGTGATGCAACGGGGCGGTGCTGCCGCGCGGCGGGGGCAGGTCGGCAAAGTCGGGGGGGAACAGGGGCCGGCGCACCGGCTGCCAGCCGCCGCCCGCGCCGATCCGGCCGAACAGCAGGTCGAGCCGGGTGAAGGCGCCGGCACCGAGGCGGCGAGCCAGTTCGGCGGCGATCCGGCGGGCGAGGTCCTCCACCCCGCCGGCATGCGAGGCCATCGGCAGCGACCAGTCCGGGGTCAGGCCGGCTTCGGTCAGGGCCTGGATGCCCTTGGTTCCCACCGCCAGCAGCAGGTCGGGCGGGTCGGCCCGCGCCGCCTCGGCCAGGGTTTCGGCATAGGCGCCAACGAAGCCGTGTTCGGCCGAGAACAGCAGCAGGGCGCGGCGGCCGCCGCGCCGGGGCGGGGCCGCGCCGCCGGCCAGCCGCAGCGCCTGGGCCAGCCCGGCGGCGACGATCGCGGCATAGCGGCGGATGCCGTCGAGGCTTTCGCTCGCCTGCTGCATCCGCATCGCCGCCAGCGAGCGCATCGCCCCCACCACCTCCTGCAACTGGGCGACGCTGTCGATCCGCGCCCGCACCGTTTCCGGCCGGTCCATCACGCCCCCAGGGCGGCGAGATGGCCGCGCAGCCGTTCGATCAGTTCACTCTGGCCGGCCGGGTCGAGCTCGCCGGTGGCGGCGATCCGCGCCGCCAGGGCCGGGCAGGCGGTCGCCAGCCAGTCGGCCAGCCCGTCCAGGAACGCCGCCAGCGCCGGTTCCGCCAGCGGGTCGAGCAGGCCCGCGCCCAGCGCCAGCAGGCCGGCGGCCTGTTCGGGCAGGCCCCGGACCCGGGTGTTGGTCTGGATCAGCAGGGCGCGGATCCGCCGGCCATGCTCGACCTGACGGCGGGTGCGCTCGTCGGCCATCCCGCCGAAGCGGGTGAACATCTCGAGTTCGAGGAACTGGGCGTAATCGAGCTTGAGCGAGCCGGCGAGGCGGCGCAGCAGCGGCGGCTGGGCCTTGCCCCCCACCCGCGACACCGACAGGCCGACATCGACCGCCGGCTTCTGCCCGGCATGGAACAGCTTGGGGTCGAGGATGATCTGGCCGTCGGTGATCGAGATGATGTTGGTCGGGATGTAGGCGGTCAGGTTGCCGCCCTGGGTGGCGACGATCGGCAGGATGGTCAGCGAGCCGCCGCCCAGCGCCGCCGCCCGCTGCGCGCCGCGTTCGAGCAGCCGGGCATGGGCGAAGAAGATGTCGCCGGGATAGGCCTCGCGCCCCGGCGGCCGCCGCAGCAGCAGCGACAGTTCGCGGTGCAGCGCGGCATGGTGGGTCAGATCGTCGATCACCAGCAGCACGTCGCGCCCCTGTTCGACGAAATGTTCGGCCATCGAACAGGCGGCGTAGGGGGTCAGCCACGCCAGTCCCGGCGGGGCCGAGGCCTCGGCGATCACGAACAGGGTGCGCTCGCGCGGGCCGAACCGGCCGACCGCCTCGATCAGCCGGTTGACCGCGGCGGCGCGCTGGCCGATCGAGGCCCAGACGCAGATCACGTCGCTGTCCCGCTGATTGATCACCGCGTCGGCGGCGATCGCGGTCTTGCCGGTCTTGCCGTCGCCGATGATCAGTTCGCGCTGGCCGCGCCCGATCGGGATCATCGCGTCGAGCACGGTGATCCCGGTCGCCAGCGGCCGGGTGATCGGGTCGCGCTCGACGATCGCCGGGGCCGGGCGCTCGACCGGTTCCGAGCGTTGGCAAACCGGTGCCGGCCGGCCGTCGAGCGGGCGGCCGAGCGGATCGACCACCCGGCCGAGCAGGGCCTCGCCCACCGGCACCCGCACCACCGCGCCGCCGCGTTCGACCACCGACCCGGCGGCGATGCCGGCCGAGGGCGACAGCAGCACCGCCCCGATCCGCTCGGGCGCCAGCGTCACCGCCATCCCCAGCCCGCCGTCGGCAAAGCGCAGCATCTCGTCCTGCCCGGCCCCGGCGAGGCCGGACAGCAGCGCCACCCCGTCGCCGATCCGCTCGACCCGGCCGCGTTCGCGCTGGTGGGGTTCGAGTGTCGCCGCCGCCGCCACCGTCTGCGCCTGGGCCGCCCAGCGGGCGAGGTCGTCATCGAGTTCCGTCATCGCCTGCCATCCTCTGCCGGGCCTGGGCCAGCGCCTCGGCCCAGCTCACCTCGACCACCGCCGCCGCGCTGGCGATCCGGGCCCCGGCGATCAACTCCGGCGTGGCGACGAATTCGACCGCGCCCAGATGCGGCGCCAGCCGGCGGCGCCATGCCTCGGCCTCGGCGGCGGACAGGGGCGGCGCCGTTTCGACCCGCGCCCCGCCCTCGGCGAAGCGGGCCCGTTCGGCCGGATCGAGCGCGGCCAGCCGTTGTTCCAGCAGCGTCAGGAACGGCGCCGCGCCGACCCCCGGCGCCACCGCCGCCAGCAGCCGCCCGGCCAATGTCGCCGCCACCCGGGCGGCATGCTCGGCCAGCGCGGCCCCGGCCGCCTTCCGTTCCGCCGCGATCGCGGCGCGCGCCGCCGCCGTCAGCCGGTCGGCCTCGATCCGCGCCTCGGCCAGCATCGACGCGGCGCGGCGCTGGCCTTCCGCCTCGGCGGCGGCGATCCGTTCGGCCGCCTCGGCCTCCAGCGTCCGGGTCCGGGCCTGCCAGGCCGCCTCGGCCTCGAGTCCGCGCCGTTCCGCCGCCGCCGCGCGCTCGGCCGCCTCGGTCGCGGCGGCGCGGCGCCGGTCGATCGCCGCCAGCACCGGGCGATAGAGGAAGCGTTGCAGCAGCCACACCAGCACCAGGAAATTGACCGTCTGCAACGCCAGGGTCGACCAATCGAGGCTCATGACGCGGCGTAGGGATTGGCGTAGAGCAGCAACAGCGCGATCACCAGGCAGTAGATCGCCATCGTCTCGATCATGGCGAGGCCGACGAACAGGGTGCGCGACAGGGTGCCGGCAAGGTCGGGCTGGCGGGCGATGGCGTCGAGCGCGGCGGCGACCGCGCGGCCCTCGCCCAGCGCCGGTCCGATCGCCCCGATCGAGATCGCCAGGGCGGCGCCGAGGATGCTGGCGATGGCGACGATTTCGTTGGTCACGGCTGTTTCTCCTTCGCTCTTGAGATCCTTCGCGGGCTCCGCCCGCACCCGCCAAGGGCCGCAAGGCCCTTGGATCCCGTTCCTTGCCCTTCGCGCGGCCAATGCCCGCGCCCAAGCTGACAGGCCGTTCCGCGCCCGACCCTTAATGGGTTCCAAGGGCCTTGCGGCCCTTGGCGGGGGTGGGCGGAGCCCACATCAGCCCTTCTCCTTCATCCGGTTTCGACCGCGCCGATCGCCGCGCCGACGAACACCGTGGCGAGGATGGCGAAGATGTAGGCCTGGATCGCCCCGATCAGCAGCCCGAGCGCCATCACCGGCACCGGCAGCAGCAGCCCGGCCAGCGACAGCAGCACCGCCAGCACCATCTCGTGGCTCATCACGTTGCCGAACAGGCGGATCATCATCGAGAAGGTGCGGGTGATTTCCGACAGCACGGTCAGCGGCAGCATCAGCGGGGTCGGTTCGAGGTAATGGGCCAGATAGCGCCGCACTCCCCGGGCGCGCACGCCGTACAGGTGGGTGGCGGCGAACACCACCAGGGTCAGGGCGGCGGTGGTTTCGATCCGGGCGGTGGGCGCCTGCACCCCGGGCAGCAGCGCCGACAGGTTGGCGACCAGCACGAACAGGAACAGGCTGCCGAGCAACGGCAGGAACGGGCGGGGCGGGGTCCGCATCACCTCCTCGATCTGGCCGGCGATGCCCTCGACCAGCAGTTCCAGCACCGCCTGCCCCCGCCCCGGCGGGTCGGACAGCGTGCGGGTGGCCCGGGCCAGGACCAGCCCCAGCGCGGCGATCAGGACCCAGGTGGTGACCACCGCCCGGCTCACCGCCAGCGGGCCGAGCTGGAACAGCACCTGCGGCGCGAACGGCGAGGATTCGATCATCGCGCCCTCCGCAGCATCGCCCAGCGCGCGGCGACGAACCCGCCCAGCGCCGCCAGCGTCGCCACCCCCCCGGCCCGGGTCGCCACCAGCCAGAACACCAGCCCGGCCAGGGCGAGCCGCAGCAGGGCCGCCCCCCACAGCCGCAGCGGGTGGCCGAGATGGCGCAGGCTGGCGCGCAGTTCGGCGAAATAGACCAGCCCGAGCACGAAGCCGAGCAGCAGGCAGCCGAGCGCGGTCATGGCTGGTGGATCCTCAGCCAGGCCAGCCGGCAGCCCAGCGCCAGCCCGACCATCAGCAGCGCCCCGGTGGCGACGAGGCCGCCGCCCAGCCGGGCGTCGAGCCAGCGCCCCAGCGCGAGCCCGCCCAGCGTCGGCAGCACGATCATCCAGCCCAGCCCGCCGATCATCCCCAGGCTGCGGAAGAAGGTGCGCTCGCCCTCGGCCCGCAGCGCGGGGGAGCGGCGGCGGGCGGCGATGCCGCGCCGCAGCGGGGCGTGGTCGTCGGGCGGCAGGGGGGACGGGGCGGGGGTGGGGGCGGGGGCGGTCATCGCCGCTCTCCCGGCAGGGTAGCGAGATAATCGCGCAGATGGCGCAGCGCCGCCGCTTCGAGATGGGCCGCGCCGGCGCGGGCCTCGGCCCGGGCGTCGCGGTCGCGGGCGGCCAGGGCGGCCAGCGATTCCTCCACCTGGTCGAGATCGGCGCCGACGAAGGCCTCGCGGCTGGCGATCTCGATTTCAGCGCCGCCCCGCACCGTCAGCACCCCGCCCCGCACCGCGGCGTAATGCTCGGCGCCGCCTTGGTCGCTCCAGCTCACCACCGAGGGTTCCAGCACGGTGAGGAAATCGGCGTGGCCGGGGCGGAGGCCGAACCAGCCGGTGGCATCCTCGGCCCGCAGCGCGGCGACGTCGTCCCGCTCGACCAGGATCCGGGTGGGGGTGGCGATCACCAGTTTCATGCCGCCGCCTCCTTGCCTTCGCGCGCCCGCACCTCGTCGAGGCCGCCGGCCATGTAGAAGGAGGGCTCGGCCCAATCGTCGCCGGCCCCGTCGAGGATGGCGCGGCAGCCGGCCAGGGTGTCGGCGATCGGCACGCTGCGTCCCGGCTTGCCGGTGAAGGCCTCGGTGACCAGGAACGGCTGGGTCAGGAAGCGGATCAGCCGCCGCGCCCGCCCGACCAGCAGCCGGTCGGCCCGGCTCAGTTCCTCGATGCCGAGCAGGGCGATGATCTCCTGAAGATCGCGATAGCGGGCGATCGCCTGCCGCACCGCCTGGGCGATGTCGTAATGCGCCCGCCCGACCACCCCGGGATCGAGCAGCACCGAGGTCGAGGCCAGCGGATCGACCGCCGGATAGAGCCCGGCCGAGGCCATCTCGCGCGACAGCACGATGCTGGAATCGAGATGGGGGAAGGTTTCCGCCACCGCCGGGTCGGTGAAATCGTCGGCCGGGACGTAGACCGCCTGGATCGCGGTGATCGCGGCGCCGCCGACCGAGGCGATCCGCTCCTCCAGCTCGGCGATCTCGGTCGCCAGGGTCGGCTGGTAGCCCACCCGCGACGGCAGCCGGCCCAGCAGCCCCGACACCTCGGCCCCGGCCTGGACGAAGCGGAACACGTTGTCCATCAGCAGCAGGACGTTCTCGTGGCGCTCGTCGCGGAAATATTCCGCCACCGCCAGCGCCGCCATCCCCACCCGCCAGCGCGCGCCGGGCGGCTCGTTCATCTGGCCGAACACCAGGGCGGTGCGTTTCAGCACCCCCGACTGGCGCAGCTCCAGCAGCAATTCGTGCCCCTCGCGCTGGCGCTCGCCGATGCCGGCGAACACCGACAGCCCGCCATGGCTTTCGACGCTGGCGCGGATCAGTTCCATGATCAGCACGGTCTTGCCGACCCCGGCGCCGCCGAACATCGCCGCCTTGCCGCCCTCGACCAGCGGGGCGAGCAGGTCGATCACCTTGATCCCGGTCCAGAACACCCGGTTGGCCCCGCCCTGGCGGGCCAGCGGCGGCGCGGCGCGATGGATCGGCCGGCGCGGCACCTCGGGCGGGAAGGCGCCCAGCCGGTCGGTCGGGCGGCCGACCACGTCGATGATCCGCCCCAGCACCGCCTCGCCCACCGGCACCGTGATCGGCCCGCCGGTCGCCCGCGCCGGAATCCCGCGCGCCAGTCCGCTGGTGGTCTGCATCGCCACCGCCCGCACCGTGCCGGGGGCGAGATGCTGCTGGACCTCCAGCACCAGCGGCGGGGCGCCGTCGCGGTCGATCTCAAGCGCCTCGCCCAGCGCGGGAAGGGCGTTCTCCGCGAAGGCGAGATCGACCACCGATCCGGCCACGCCGATGACGGTTCCGATCATGCGAACCCCCGATGCCGACCCGGACAGCATAGCACGATCCCGCCTGGCCCGGGCGCCGCCGCACCCATCCGCGCCGGACAGGGCAGGGGCGAGCGATTCGCCCCTCGCGGGTGGAATCAGACCAGGATGGCGGGGTCGGGCCGGCCGATCTGCACCCGCAACTGGGCCTCGGCCTCGGCGTGGGCGGTGGCGAACCACGCCGCCAGCACCGCGTCGGGCACCGGCCGCCCGGCCTCGGCCAGGGCGTGCGACAGCGCGGTCAGGATCGCCTCGTCGTCGGCGGTCGGGACCATCGCGATGTAGGGGGCGCGGTCGAGCGGCACCGCCGGATCCTCCGCCGCGACGTGGTCGATCAGCAGACGGATGGTGCGGACCCGCCAGCGGAAGGCGAAATCGTCCCGCGCCGCCCATTCGGCGTCGCGTTTGCGGTCGAGCACCTTTTTCAGATCGAACGCCATGATCGCCTCCAATGCCGAGGCCCGCCCGCGCCATTATAGCGCGGACGGGCCGGGGGCGGGGCGATCACTTGACCAGCCGCAGCTCGGACAGCGCGCCGGTGATCGACTGGAACACCCCGGTCAGGGTGCTGGCGTCGGTGACGTTGTAATAATAGCTGACGTCCGAGGCGCAGCCCTTCAGCAGGGTCTGGGTTTTTGACGACACGCTGCCATTGGTGTTGAGGGCGATGGTGAAGATGGTGATGCCGTCGGCCTTGGCGTTGGTGCAGGCCTGGGTCAGGATCGCGTCGGCGGCGGTGGTGCTGTCGGGATCGCCCCCCGGGGTGATGTGCAGTTGGTAGGTGGTTGCTGCCGAACGCACATTGAACAGGATGTTGCCGTCGTAGCCGTTACGTGTTGAGCCGTTGCGGTTGGTCGGAGTACCGCTAGAGGCTTGTGGCGTGCCCTGATAGGCCCCGAACATGTTATAAAAATAAGTACTGCTAAAATTTGCCGTCGTTTCCCTGTTTTTGTTTGATGTTGTGCTTTTGGTGTTGGTGAAAATTGTCGTCACACTGTCGGCGTAAGCGGGCGCATTGTTGCCGTCGGTCAGCAGCACCACCGCCTTGGTAAGAGTGCTGCTGGTGTCCTTGGGCAGGGTGGCGTTGCCCCAGCCGATATCGGGATCAGAATTGCGCCAGTTGGGGCTGAGCATTCGCCACGCCCACAGCATGCCGGAAGAAATCATCGTCGCGCCGCTGGCGGTCAGGCTGTTGATCCGGGTGGTGAGGGTGGCCGACGAACTGCTGAGGAAGGTCACCGGGCTGGGGGTGCAGCCGTAATAGCCATCTGACCAGACATCGGCGACGCTATTGGCATTGGAGTTGATATAATTGTGGCCATAGGTGCTGCCATTGAGAGCGTTCGTCAACGGCGGCTGACCGGCTTTCCAGCCGGCGGACGTCGTGGTGTAGGTAATACTGCTGTTTTGGATGCTGGTGGCTGATTGTGTGCATGACTTGTATGTCGTGGAGCAGGTCAGGACCGCTGTTCCGGAAGCAAGCCAGTCATACGACGCCACCCGCCAGTCCTCGAACTTCAACGTTGCCGGCGGGGTGGCGTCGAAAGTGAAGGTGGTGCCGCCGGAGGTGGTCGGCCGTTCGTAGAAGCAGCCGCCCCAGGTGCTGGCCGAGGCGAAATGCTGAGGGGCGCCAGTGCGCAGCCAGCCGTCATGCACCGCGCCGCCGCTCTCCTTGCCGGCCTGGACCGTTTCGGTGAAGGGAACGAGGCCGATGAAGATGTTGGCGCCGCTGCTGTTGCTGCCGAACAGGGTGGTGACCATGCTGACCGCCGCCTTCTGCATCGCCTGAAGCTTGGTCTGGCCGCCATAGCCGGACGACTGGTCCATCGAGCCGGTGGTGTCGAGCGCCAGCACCAGTTCGAGATTGTTGTTGGTGGTGCGCTGGGCCTCGTTGGCGACCTCGATCGGGATGTCGGCCAGCGACAGGAAGCCGACGCTGAGCAGTGGCAGCTTGATGGTCGCGGTGGCGGTGACGAGGTCGCCCGAGGCATGGGCGACGGCGCAGGTGGTGGCGGTGTTGGTGGGGGTGACGGTGGTGCCGTTGACCTTGAAGGTCAGCGGCACGCTGATCGAGGTGCCGAGATAGCCGCTGCCCATGTTGGCGTTGAAATAGGCGGTGCCCTGGCTCAGGCAATTGGCGTTGCCCAGGCTGTGCCCGGCCGCCAGCACCGCCGCGTCGATCGCCGCCTGGGCCCGCGCCTTGACCATGTCGGCGCGGACGAAATCGATCCCCGCCACCATCAGCATGGTCAGGGTGGTGAGGGTCAGGGCGACGACCAGCCCGGTCACCCCCCGGCAATCACGGCCGAGGGCGCCGATCGCGCCGCGTCTGGTCGTGTCTGGCATCGCTCCCCTCCTGTTGGGCCGCCGGTCAGTCGGGACAGGCGGGGTTGGTGGCGGCGGTGTTGAGCGTCGCCAGCGAGGCGACGCGGCCCCGGAAATAGGCGGTCCGCTTGAGGGTGGTGGCGGTCGGCAGCGTCGGCAGCAGCTGGCGCAGTCCGCTGAGCCAGTCATGGGAATGGAACGCCTCGACCACGATCACGGTGTCGCCGCCGCTGGTCGGCACGATGCCGCCGGCCAGGGTGGCCTTGCCGCCGACATTGCCCACCCCGCTGGCGATGCCGGACAGGGTGTAGGGGCTGACCGCCTGCCAGCGCACCACCGCGCCGGCGCTGGCCGAATCGTAGACCACCCCGCTTGCGATCACCTCGCCGCTGGCGGCGAGGTCGAGCGGCTGGGCCGACAGCGGCGCCACCGTGGTCAGGTAGGTGTTGATGCTGTTGGGGTCGCTGGTGCTGGTGGCGCGGCAGATCAGGGTCCGCCGCGCGATCAGGTTGGCCATGTCGAACGCCACCCGTTCCAGCGCCACCGCCGCCCGGACGTAGAGATAGGCCTCGGTGAAGCCGATCAGCAGGATCAGCAGCACCGGCAGCGCCAGCGCCAGTTCGACCATCACCGCCCCGCGCCGGTCGCGCCCGAGCCGCCAGCCCCTATTCATTCTGCACCACCACGCTGCGGGAAAAGGTCAGGGTCGAGATCCCGGCCAGCCGCAGGATTCCGGTGAAGCCGGGGCGGGTCAGGGTGATGGTGTAGACGGTGATGTCGCCGCTGCCGCCGACTCCGCTCACCCCCATGTCGGCGTCCCACACCCCGTTGCCGTTGACGTCGATGTAGTCGCACGAGCCGGTCAGGGCCGAGCCGGTGCAGGCGACGCAGCCCTTGGTGCAGGTGCCGTCGGGATGCAGGGTCGAATCGACCGGCTCGGGCTGGCCGACATTGGCGAACGAGGTATAGGACCGGGTGTCGATCGCGATGTCGGCGGGGGTGCGGGCCCAGCGGTCGAGATAGGAATGGACGATGGTGTCGATCGCCTGGGTGCGGGTGGCGGTGGCCAGCAGGCTGCTGGCGGTGCCGTAGCGGGCGGAATCGTGGGCGGCCAGTTCCAGGCTGGCGTCGGTCATCAGCACCAGCCCGACCTCCATCGTTCCCGCCGTCAGCAGCAGCAGCAGGGGAAAGGTCAGGGCGAACTCGACCGCGACCCCGGCCCGTTCCCCCAGCCGCCTCCACCGCCCCCGGCTCATCGCGCCGCCGCCTCCCCGCCGGCGGCCGGGAAGGGCAGCGGTTGCAGCCCGAGCGCCGCCGCCGGCTGGGGCGGCGGCGGGGGCGGTTCGGCCAGCCGCTGGCGCAGCATGGCGTAATAGCGCAGGTCGTTCTGCACCGAGCCGGCGTCGAGATCGGCCGACAGCACGTTTTCCGACGCCTCGGTGTTGCCGAGCAGGCCATAGGCCAAGGCGAGGTTGTGGCGGGCCTGGGGCGGGGCGGACGGGTTCTGCGCCAGTTCCAGCAGCAGGTCGATCGCCTGACGCGGATTGCCGGACAAGGCGAGCGACAGCGCCAGATTGTTGCGGGTGGCGAGGTCGTCGGGCCGGATCGCCAGGGCGCGGCGATAGCAGTCGCGGGCCTCCTCGCCCCGGCCGTCGAGGTCGTTGACCGCGCCCAGCCCGGCCAGGGCGCGCGGATCGTCGGCGGCGGCCAGGGTGGCGGCCTGGGCGAACAGCCGCCGCGCCTCGTCGAGCTGGCGCTGGCGGGTGGCCAGCCGGGCCTGGGCCAGCACCGGCTCGACCGCGCCGGGATTGAGGGCGGCGGCGCGCTGATAGGTCTTGCGCGCCGCGCTGACCTCGCCGATCCGGGCCAGCGCGTCGGCGAGGCCGAGCGTGGCGTCGTAATCGTCCGGCCGCGCCTTCAGCGCCTGTTCGTAGAAGCCGATCGCGCCGCGCGCGTCGCCGCCGCTCAGGGTGGCCCGGCCCATCCGCACCGAATCCGGCGCCGGGATCGGGCGGGCGGCCGCCTCGGCGCCGGCCGGCGCGGCATGGTCGGCGCATCCGCCGGTCAGCGCCGCCGCGCACGCCGCCACCAGGACGGCCAGGGACCTCAGGGCTGTCATTTCGCGAACGCCTCCATGATTCGCAGCACCGCGGGGCCGGCGGCGAGGATCAGCACCGCCGGCAGGATCAGGGTCATCATCGGGATGGTGATCTTGGTCGAGAGCTTGGCCCCCTTTTCCTCCATCGCCAGGATCCGGGCCCGCCGTTCGGTCTGGGCCAGGGTGCGCAGCGACTGGGTGATCGGGGTGCCGTAACGCTGGGCCTGGACCAGGGTGGTGACCATCGCGGTCAAGGCGGGGATCTCCATCCGCGCCGACAGGTTGCGCAGCCCGGACAGCGGATCGGCCCGCACCGCGATGTCGTCGGCGGTGATCGCCAGCTCGTTGGCCAGCGCCGGGTTGAGGTCGGCGAATTCGGTCGCCACCCGGCGCAGGGTGGCGCCCAGGCTGAAGCCGGCATTGGTGCAGATCACCATCAGGTCGAGCGCGTCGGGCACGCCGGCCAGCACCTGCCGCTGCCGCCGCGCCACCGCCCAGCGCAGCGCCGCCTCGGGCAGGATCAGGCCGCCGACCAGCCCGCCCAGGGTCAGCGCCGCCGCCAGCAGCGGCGACGACCCGGGCGGGGCCGCCAGCGTCGCCACCGCCAACCCGGCCGCCGCCAGCCCGGCGCCGGCGAGGACCTTGACCGCGATGAACCAGGACAGCGCCTGGGGGTGGCGCCAGCCCGCCGTGCGCAGCAGGGCGGCGAAACGCTCGCGCTGGGCGGCCTCGATCAGCGGCAGCCGGCCGACGGCGCGGAACAGCGGATGGGCCAGCGCCAGCAGCAGCGCGCCGCGCCGGGCGCCGCCGCCGTCGCCCCGGCCGAACTGGTCGGCGGCGACGGCGCGGGCGCGTTCGGCGATGCGCAGATGGGGGCGGCTGAGGCCGAGATAGGTCAGCCCGCCGACCAGCCCGGCCAGCGCCAGCGCGATCAGGGCGAACAGGACGGGGGACGACGGCGCCATCTCCTCATGCCTCCAGCCGGGTCATCTGGAAGATCAGGCCGAGCCCGAGCCCGACCATGATCGCGGCGACCGCCAGCAGGTGATGGCCGGCATCGCTTTCGAGGAACGGGCCGAGATAATCTTGCGCGGCGAAATAGAGCCCGGCGGTGATCACCAGCGGAATCGTGGCGATGATCTTGGCGGCGGAGCGGCCCTCGGCGGTCAGGGCGCGGGTCTTCAGCCGCACCTCGGCGCGGGCGCGGATGATCGCGGCGAGATTCTCCAGCGTCTCGCTCAGCGGCCCGCCGGTCTCGCGCTGCACCTCGAGGCAGATGGCGAAGAAGCGGAATTCGGCCAGCCCGATCCGCCGGCTGGCGGCGGCGAACACCTCGCCCTGATCGACCCCGAGCCTGAGCGCGTCGCTCATCCGCCGGTATTCCGGCCCGATCGGCTCGGGCAGGTCCTCGCCGGCGGTCTGGATCGCGGCATTGACCGGCACCCCGGCCCGCACCGCGCGGACGATCAGGTCGAGCACCCCGGGGAAGCCGTCGAGGAAACGGCGGCGGAACCGCGCCCGCAGCACCCGCTGCATTCCCACCGCCACCAGCACCGCCTGCGCCGGCAGCAGCGCCAGCGCCAGCAGCGCCGGCAGGCCGAGCAGCGCCGCCGCGATCGGGGTGGTGACGGCCAGGATCGCCTCGGCGGCCAGCAGCAGATGCCAGCCCCGGCGGCCGCCGAGATCGATCACCCGCCGCCGCCACCGCGCCGCCTGCTCGCGCAGCCCGTCCCCCCCGCGCAGCGGCCGCAGCAGCAGGTCGTCGTCGCCGGCCGCCAGCGCGCTTTCGCTGCGCCGGCTGCGGTGGGCGACCTCCAGGGCGCGGCGGCGCATCACCATCCGCGGGCTGTCGCGGTAGGCGGCGCGCAGGGTGGCGACCAGCGCCCAGCCGGCCGGCACCGCGCAGAAGCCGGCCAGGGTGATCACGTCCTCGGGGCTCAGCGCGCTCATTCCCGCATCGCCTCGATCAGGGCGCCGTCGAGGGCGTAATAGCTGGCCCGGGTGGTGAAGGCCGGGCGCAGGCCGGAACTGACGAAACGGCCGCGGACCTCCTGATTGTAGGCGGTGGCGTCGTATTCGAAGGTGAACAGGTCCTGGGTGATGATGATGTCGCCCTCCATCCCGGTCACCTCGGCGACGCTGACGATCCGCCGCACCCCGTCGCGCATCCGTTCGAGGTGGATCACCAGATGCAGTGCCCCGGCGATCTGGCGCCGGATCGAACCGAGCGGCAGGCTGCTGGTGGCCATCAGCACCATGCTTTCCAGCCGGGTCAGCGCGTCGCGGGCGCTGTTGGCGTGGATGGTGCTCATCGAGCCGTCATGGCCGGTGTTCATCGCCTGAAGCACGTCGAACGCCTCGGCGCCGCGGGTTTCGCCGAGGATGATCCGGTCCGGCCGCATCCGCAGGGCGTTGCGGACCAGATCGCGCTGGTCGATCGCCCCCACCCCCTCGGTGTTGAGCGGGCGGGTCTCCATCGACACCACGTGCGGCTGCTGCAATTGCAGTTCGGCGGCGTCCTCGATGGTGACGATGCGCTCGGCCGGATCGATCCGGTGCGACAGGGTGTTCATCATCGTGGTCTTGCCGCTGCCGGTGCCGCCGGAGATCAGGATGTTGCAGCGGCAGGCGCAGGCGATCTCCAGTACCTTGGCCATCGGCGCCGACAGGTTGCCCTGGGCCACCATCCGGTTGAAGGTGATCGAACGCTTGGAGAATTTGCGGATCGAGATGTAGGTGCCCTTCAGCGCCAGCGGCGGCAGCACCACGTTGACGCGGCTGCCGTCGGCGAGGCGGGCATCGACCATCGGGCAGGATTCGTCCACCCGCCGCCCGACCGAGGCGGCGATGCGCTGGGCGATGTTGGTGACGTGGACGTTGTCGCGGAACTTGATCGCGGTCGGCTCCAGCCGGCCATGCCGCTCGACATAGACCTGATCGGGGCCGTTGACCAGGATGTCGGTGACGCTGTCGTCGGCCAGCAGCGGTTCGATCGGGCCGATGCCGAACATGTCGTGCAGCAGCTCGCGCACCATCTGTTCCTGCTCGGCGGCGGTGACCATCAGCCGGTCGCGCACGCAGATCTCGGCCACCAGCGCGATCAGGTCGCCCTCAAGCTGTTCCTGCGAGCGCAGCACCGCCGCCGAGACGTTGATCGAGGCCAGCACGGCGGTGCGGACCTTCTGGAAGCTGTCCGAGCGCAGCATCGGGCGCGGCGGTTCGGCGGCGGCGGCCGTTTCCGCCGCCGTCCCCCCCGCCGCGTCGCCGCCGGGCGGCGGCACCGCCAGCTTGCGGCCGAACATCGTCAGCCTCCCCGCGCCGGGGCCAGCCCGGGCAGCGGCAGCCAGTCGGGCAGCAGCCGGCGGCCGCCCTCGGCGCTGCGCCGCCCGGCGAGATCGTCGGCGACCCGGCGCAGCGCCAGCGCCAGCGGCCCGCGCCGGCTGATCAGCGGCGGGCCGAGATTTTCCCCCAGCCCGGCGGCGTCGCGGTCGAACGGCAGCACATGCGAGGCCCGCCGCCCCACCGCCTCCTCGAAATCGGCCAGCTTCAGTTCGGCGTGGCCGGGCTGGCGGGGATGGTTGACCAGCAGCATCAGCGGCACCCGGTCGTCGCGGGTCTCGGCCAGCTGGATCAGCCGCAGCGTCTCGCGCGTCGCCACCACCGACGGCTCGCTGACCACCGCCACCGTGTCGGCGTCGGCCAGCAGCGCGGCGGTCAGCTCGCCGCCGCGCGCCGGCAGGTCGAGGAAGACGTAATGGAACAGCTTGCGCAGCTCGGCCAGCAGGGTCAGCACCGCGCGCGGCGGCAACACGCCGCTCTGGTCCAGCTCGGCGCGGGCGGCGAGCAGGAACAACCGGGGCGCCGCCTGGGCGAAGCTGCGTTCGACGAAATTGGGGTCGAGCTGGTTGACGTTGGCCAGCAGGTCGGCGAGGCCGTGATTGTTGGGGGCCGACAGCATCAGGTCGAGCGCGCCGCCGAACGGGTCGAGATCGATCGCCGCCACCCGCCGTTCCAGCGGCCCGGCCAGCTGCCAGCCGAGATTGGCCACCAGCGTGCTGGTGCCGACCCCGCCCCGGCTGCCGACGCAGGCCACCACCTTGCCGGTGCGGATCTGCTGGGCCGGCACCGAGCGCCCGGTGCGGCGGTTGAGCACCCGGCGCAGCAGGTCCATCGTCAGCGGCTTGACCAGATAATCGTCCACCCCCATCCGCAGCAATTCGCGATAGGTGCCGACGTCGTTGCGCTCGCCCACCACCACCACCGCCACCCCGGGCGGGCAGACGGCGGCCAGTTCGGCCAGTTCGGTGTTGGACATGGTCGAGCCGGAGACGTCCACCACCAATTGCCGGGGCGGCCGCTCGACCTGCCCGAGCAGGCCGATCAGGTCGCGCACCCCGCCGACCAGGACATGGGCGTGCGACACCATCCCCTCCAGCACGAATTGCCGCAGCAGGGCGGCGCTGGCCTCGTCGGCCAGCACGGCGATGAATTCGGCGTTGGCGGGACTCGGGCGGTCCTGGCCGGTGAGGCGGTCGAGGATCGACATCGGCTGTTCTCCCTGGCTTGGAACTATTGCGACCCGCCGTTTCCGCCGCCGCCGCCACCGCTCGAACTGGTGCCGAGCCGCGACACCCCGAGCACCGGCGGCGGCTTGACCTTGTCGGTGAGGTAGCGGGTGACGGCGGCGGCGCTGGTGGCGCCGTCCGGCCCGGCGAAGGCGTGCGGCTGGGCCAGATCGGCCGGATCGGCGACCTGGGCGGCGAGGTTGCCGTAGGTGGCGCAGCCGAAGGCGACGCTCGGCCGGCTGCCGGCGCTGGGCGAGGGGTTGGGGGTGACGAGGTCGGCGCAATTGGGGGCCTGGGCCCGCACCGTGATCACCTCGACCAGCAGGTCGGGACCGGGGGCGGCGCCGGCCACCACGGCGGCGCCGGGCGGGAGCCCCAGCCGGTCGGTCAGCTGCCGCAGCCCGACCGGATCGGGGCGCGGCCACCCCGCCGGCGGCAGCAGGCGGACATGGCCGTCGGCCGGCCCGGCCTGGGCCAGCAGCGCGGCGATGGCGGCGCGTTCCTCCGGGGTGGGGCGGTCGGGGTCGGCCACCGCCACCGTGCGGGCGGTGGTTTGCAGCGGGATCACCCGGGCGTCGGGCATCTCGGTGTAATCGGGGCGGGGGAAACAGCCGGCCAGCGCCGCCGCCGCCAGCAGGGCCGTCATGATCGGGCGGGATCGCATCCGCGTCACTCCTTGCCTGGGCCGGCCGCTCAGTAGGCGAAGCCGGGATTGCCCACCAGCCGGTTGCCGGGGGCGGCCATCGGATCGCTGCCGAGTCGGGTCTGGGCGAAATATTCGACGTCGTTGGCCGGGCGCAGGCTCTCGGCCGGGGTGTGCAGGCCGCGCCCGTCGGTGGGATGGACCAGATAGGCGGTGACGATCACCACCAGTTCGGTGCGGTTGCTGGCGAAATTCTGCGACGAGAACAGCTTGCCCAGCACCGGCAGGTTGCCGAGGCCGGGCAGGCGCGACATCGCGTCGGTCATGTTGTTCTGCAACAGCCCGCCGATGGCGAAGCTCTGGCCGCTGGCCAGTTCGACCGTGGTATCGACGCGGCGGACGGTGATCGCCGGGATCCGGACCGAATCCATCGTCACGGCATTGCTCCAGTCGAGCGCGCTGACCTCGGGGCGGACCCGCAGGCTGATCCGGTCGTTGCCCAGCACCGAGGGGGTGAAGGCCAGCGACACGCCGTAGGGCTTGAACTCGATCGTGGTGGTGTTGTTCTGCTGCGCCACCGGGATCGGGAACTCGCCGCCGGCCAGGAAGCTGGCGGTCTGGCCCGACACCGCGGTCAGGTTGGGCTCGGCCAGGGTGGTGGTCAGCCCCTCGCCGTCGAGCGCCTCGATCATCGCCTCGATGTCGAGGTCGCCCTTGACGAAGCCGAGCAGCAGCCCCCAGTTGGTGTCGGGCTTGGTGTAGGTGTTGGTGGTCCTGTTGAAATAGCTGCGCCCGTTCATCAGCCCGGACAGGTAATTGCCCGACTGGCCGACCGCGCTCCAGTTGATGCCGAGATTCTGGACGATGTCGCGCGCCACCTCGGAAAAACGCACCCGCAACTGGATCTGGGTCGGCGCCCGCACCTTCAGCGCGTTGATCAGGGTCTCGTCCTTGCCGACCAGCGGGGCCAGGGTGTTGACCACCCCGGCGGCGTCCTCGGCATTGTTGACCACCCCCCCCACCATCAGCGAACCGGGGGCCGAGGTCAGGGTCAGCCGGTAATCGGGGTAACGCTGGTGCAGGATCCGCTCCAGTTCGTCGGTGTTGAGGCTGACCGCGATCTCGGTCCTGAGGATGGTGCGGTCGTTGCCGTCGAGGGCGTAGAGGGTGGTGGTGCCGACCTTCTTGCCGAACACGAACACCGCGTTGCCGGACGGCACCTGGACGTCGGCGATCTCGGGATTGGCGACGAACACGCTGGTGGCGGGCCGCCCCAGCGGCAGCAGCCGGCCCTGGCCGACCGCCAGACTCATCGGCGCCGCGCCGGCCGCCGCCTCCGCCGCGACCGGCGCCGCCCGCATCGTCTGGGCCACCGCCGGTCCCGCCAGGGCCAGCGCCATTCCGGCCCCGATCGCCACCCTCCATCCCCCGTTGCGCCACCACCCCATTCGTCCCACCCCTTCCGTCCCCCTCCGGGCGCGGGCTTCGCCGCGTCGCCGGTTCCGTCTCTCGGTCGCGCCGCCCCGAGCCGTCAGCGCGTCCCCTGGTTTCAGCGCGGCATCGCGCTGGCCGCCGCCGCGAAGGCGGCGGAATCGACCGGGCCGCTTTCCGTCCCGCCAGCCAGCCCCCCCGGGCCGGCGCTGTTTTCCGGCCGGCTCGAACCGCGATAGACCTGCACCCCCCGCCGCGCCGGGGCGGCGGCATGGGCCGGGGCCGGGGCCGGGCGGCGTTCCGCCTGCATCCGGATCGCCATCGACACGTCCTCGCCCCAGGTCGGCTGGGCCGGCTCGCTTTCGACGGCGAGCGGGGCGGGCATCGCCGGGGCCGGCGCGGCGCCGGCCGCCCCCGGCGCCGGGTCGAGCCGGGGCGAGGCGAGGCTGCGCAGCGCCAGCGACAATTGGCCGAGCCGGGTCGCCACCGAGACCCGCTCGGCCTGGTCCGGCGTCACCTCAAGGGTGACGGTGCGGGCCGGGCGCGGCTGGGCGCCGTCGGATTCGGGCGCCTTCATCTGCGAGCCGACCGCGATCACCCGCAGGTCGGACAGCACGATCTCGCTCGCCACCTTGGCGGCGGCCTGGGGGCCGGTGTTTTCCAGCCGCTGGGTCAGCAGCAGATCGACCCGGTCGCCGGGCAGGATCAGGCCGGCATTGCCGGTGACGTCGTCGATCGCCACCGACACCGCCCGCATCCCCGGCGCCAGCGCGGCGGCGAGGAAGCCGGGGGCGTCGGGAAACACGATGTCGCGCGGGGTGAGGTCGGCGCCGTCCTCGATCGGCTGGCGCACCACCGCGCCGGGCAGGCGGCGGGCGTTGGGGCTGCCCTTCGCGATCATCGTCGGCGTCACCTGATCCTGCGGGATCTCGCGCCAGCCGAAATCGTCCTCGCGCAGCAGCAGCCCCTTCGGCAGCGGCCGGGCGGCGGTGGCGACCGCGCCGACCGCCACCGGCTTGGGCGGCGGCGGCGCGGCGGTCGAGGCGATGAACAGGCCGCGGAACAGCAGCCCGGAGCAGAGGGCGACCGCCAGAATCAGGACGATCCGAAACAATCCGCGCAGGGTCACGATCCCTTACCCCTTCAGCAGGCCGAGCCAGGGGGGCAGGGTGACCGCCAGTCCGCCCAGCGCCAGCGGCACCCCGTAGGGCACGCCGCGCCGGTCGTCGAGCGCCGCCAGCATCCCCCTTGGCGCGGCCGGCCCCCCCGTCCGGCGCCGCAGCGGCCGCGTCGCCAGCATCGTCAGGGTCAGCGCCAGCCCGGACAGGGCGATCACCGTCAGCGCCGCCGGGGCCAGCGCCGGCCCGGCCCACAGCAGGACCACCCCCGCCAGCTTGACGTCGCCGCCGCCGACCCAGCCGAAGCGGTAGCAGGCCAGCATCGCCAGGAACGCCGCCAGTCCGGTGGCCAGGGCCGCCGCCGCCGCCGGCCAGCCGCCGGGGGCGATTCCGTCCGGCGGGTCGATCCCCAATCCTCCCGCCAGCGCCGCCCCCACCCAGGCGGCGGCGGCCAGGCCGACCAGCCGGTTGGCGATCCGGCGCCGGGCAAGGTCGGTGAGCGCGGCCAGCGCGAAGGCGCCCGCCGCGATCCCGGAACAGACGGTCCCTCCCGTCAGCCCCATCTCCGTTCCTCCCCCGACGCCGTTCCGGTCCGGACGGACTACTTCGTGGAGGCCGTGGCGGCGGTGGTGATGTCGGTGCTGAGGTTGGTGAAGATGGTCTTCAGGTCTTTGCTGATGGTGCCGGTGTTGAGCGCGGCGGCGACCACCAGGGTGATCAGGCCGACCAGCAGCGAATATTCGAGGGCGGCGACGCCGTTTTCGTCGCGCGACAGCTTGGCGAAAAGTCTCTTCATGGTCTCTCTCCTTGGGTTTGAACCGATCGTCCCCCGGTGTCGGTCGCCAGCGTGCGGCGCACGACCGGGCCCCCCTGCCGCCGGCTCACCCCGAGCCGAAAGGCATCCATGAGGGCAATGAGCGAAACCATAACGGGATATGACCAAAGCGTCATTAACGCAATTGCAACAAAGTTTTACGTAAAAGCGTTCATTTTCAATTGATTATGTCGGCGCTCCGGCATCGGGTCCCGGCCCGAGAAAAGAGACAATTTTATTTAAATTTCCCCATTCGCCGAGAAAAAGACGCAGCCTTTGATGGTAAAAACCAAGAAGATCCAAGCGTGGAAGGTCCGCGCGCCGGGTCGGGTCACAGACACGGGCGGTTGCGACCGCCGCTTTGTCCGGCGGCGGGGGGTCAAGTCCCAATGGTGGAAAAAGGTTTGGCGGGGGCGGGACTTGGCGCGGCGGGTGGGGCCGGGCTGTTCCGGCGCCGCCCGCTTTCGTCACAAATCGTCGCAGATGCCGGGCGGGATCACCCGCCGGGCTGCCAGCGCACCGCGAGGCAGGTGATGTCGTCGAATTGCGGCGCGTCGGCGACGAAACCGCGCACCCCGTCATAAACCGCGCCGATCCAATCGTGCGGCGTGCGGCCGGCGGCGGCGAGGGTGGCTTCCAGCCGCGCCTCGCCCCAGAAGGTGCCGCCTTCCTCCTGGGCTTCGGTCACCCCGTCGGTGAACAGGAACAGCCCGTCGCCGGGGGCCAGCGTCACCGTCGCGTCGCGTTGCGGCAGGTCGGCCAGGATCGCCAGCGCGGCGCCGCCGGTCCGTGGCAGCGGCCGGGGCGGGCCGTCGGCCGGCAGCAGATAGGGCGGGTTGTGCCCGGCGTTGCAATAGGTGAACCGCCCGCTGTCGAGGTCGAGGATGCCGTAGAACACCGTGACGAACAGGTCCTTCTCATTGTTCTCGGCCAGCAGGTTGTTGAGGTTGGCGAGGCAGCGGGCGGGCGGGCTGCCGAACAAGGCGGTGGCCTTCAGCAGGGTGCGGGCGATCGCCATGAACAAGGCGGCGGGGACGCCCTTGCCCGACACGTCGGCGATCACCATCCCCAACCGGCGCTCGTCGAGGAAGAAGAAATCGTAGAAATCGCCGCCGACCTCCTTGGCCGGCTCCATTTCCGCGTACAGCGCGACGCGGGGGTGATCGGTCGGGAAATTGACCGGCAGCATCGAACGCTGGATCTGGCGGGCGATGTCGAGTTCCTGCTGGAGCTGAAGATAGGCCGCCTGCATCTTCAGCGCCTCGCGCAGTTCGCCGATCAGTTCCTGAAGATGCTGCTGCTGCTGGCGCACCCGCACCGACATCCGGCGGAAGGCGGCGGCGGTGACGCCCAGCCCGCCTTGGTCGCCGCCATCGCCCTCCAGTTCGGCCAGATCGCGCAGGATCTCTTCCCGCGCCAGCGGGTCGAGCGTGCCGGCCAGCGCGGTCATTTCGCGGTGGATGAAGCGTTCCTGGCGCCGGCGCTGGCGCCGTTCCGCCGCCTGCAACCGGGCCAGCGTCGCCATGTTGGCGCGGAACCGTTCCAGCGCCTCGGCCAGCCGGCCGATCTCGTCGCGCCGGCCGTGGGCGGCGATCGACACCGAACCGTCCCCCGCCGACAGCGCGTTGATCGCCGCCACCGATTGTTCGAGCGGGCGGAACATCCGCCGCAGCCACAGCCACAGCCCGCCCACCACCAGCAGGGTGGCCAGCATCGCCAGCCCGAGCGACAGCGCCTGCACCGTCAGCCGCCCCCCGGCCTCGCGCGAGACGTCGCGCACCAGCACCAGCCGGGCGGTCAACCCGCCCTGCGGGTCGAGCGGCAGCGCCGTCACCGCCAGGGTGTGGCCGTCGAGGCGGATCTCGCGCCGGGGCGCCTCCGCCGCGTCGGCGGTTTCGGCGGCGATCCGCTCCCACAAGCCGGGCCGGGTGCCGGCCAGCAGCCGGGCGCGGCGGTTGACCAGGAACGCCTCGGCCTCGGTGCCGGCCTTCATCTCGGCCAGCAGCGGCTCGATCCCGGCCGAGACCACCAGGATCGCCCCCGACCGCCCCGGCAGGCGCAGGCCATGGGCCAGCACCGCCGCCCGGCCCCAATCGAGCTGGACCGCATCGACCGCGCCGCCGCCCGGCGGCAGCGCCGCCCCGGTCAGGGTCGGCCGCCAGAACAGCTCGCCGCCGGAATTGAACAGCAATCCGCCGTCCGGCCCGACCAGTTCGATCCGGCCCCGCCCGCCCTCGGCGCCGAGGCGGTCGAGATGGGGCGCCAGCGCCGCCGCCAGCCCGGCCCGTCCCGGCCGGGCCAGCGCCGCCGCCACCGCCGGGTCGGCGGCGATCCGCCCGGCGGCGCGGTCGAGCCGGGCGACGCCGTCGCCCAGGGTGGCCCGCCACAGCAGGCGGGCATCCTGCTGCACCGCCGCCGCCATCGCCGCCGCGAACTGGCGCTCGCGGATGGTCTGGGCGGCGATGCCGATCGCGATCAGCGCCAGCAGCGCCAGCAGGGCCAGCGCGGTGATCTTCAGCCGCAGCGAGGCGCCGAACCGGTTCATCCCTCCTCCCCGAAGCGCAGCCCGGCGGTGCCGTCGCGGCCGAGCGCGGCGATCGCCGCGCGTGCCGCCGCGTCGGGCTGGGCCACCGTCCGTTCCTCGATTTCCTGGCGAAAGGCGGTGGCGCGGCCGGTGACCCGCGCCACCAGCGCCGCCGCCGCCTGTTCCAGCCCGGCGATCTCGCCCCGGCCCCGCTGCGGCGGCGGCGAGAAATCGCCCCGGCCGATCGCCGCCAGCGCCGCCTCCAGCGCCGCCAGCGGCCGCGCCACCCGCCGCCGTCCGGCGTGGCGCAGGCCGGCCCACGCCAGCGCCAGGGTCAGCAGGTCGATCAGCCCCAGCCCCGGGCCCAGCCAGCCGCCCGGCAGGCCGCGCGCGGCGCTGACCCGGACGCCGCCGGCCTCGCCCTGCCCGGTGGCGATCGCCACCGTCACCGCCAGCCCCCCGCCGTCCGGGGCGCCGCGTGCGAACCGGGCCGTCCCGTCGGCGGCGGCGACGCCGATGCCGGCCAGCTCGGGATTGGCGGCCAGCACCGCGTCGAGGAACGGTTCCATCCCGCGCAAGGCGGAGAAGGGGATGCCGTAATCGAGCGCCAGCCCGACCTGATCGGCCACCGTGCCGGCCACCGCGCGCAGCAGCGCCTCCTGCTCGACCCGTTGCAGCCGGTCATGCCGCCACAGCAGCAGCGCCGACAGCAGGGCGAGGAGCAGGGCCAGCACCGCGAGGCTGGCGCGGATCGGGGGCTCATTCATCGCCGTCGCGCCTCCGCGCCTCGCCCAGCAGCTCGTCGAACCGCCGTTCCGCCGTGGCGGCGGCGGTCGCGGCGGCGGCGGCGGCGGCGACCAGCGGGTCGTCCGCCGGCCCGGCCGCGCCGCCG
>NZ_JBHUIY010000022.1:0-66490 GCF_042683125.1 Phaeospirillum tilakii | reverse complement strand
GCCCGCGCCTCGCTCGGCCGCTACTTTGACTTTTACAACAGCCACAGGCCGCATTCGAGCCATGGCGGCAGAACGCCCGACCAAGCCTACTTTGACAACCTGCCCCAGATCGAGGCAGCATGATTTTCGCCGCCGCTGGGGGCCTCATTTCGGTCGGGCTACGCCCTCCCTGCATGAGGCCCCCAGCGGCAAAACCAGACCGAAACCGGCAGGCGATCCACTTAAAATCCGCCGAATTCTGTCCAAACAATCCCGGCCAGCTCTGTGGATGGCCTTGTGCGCTTGGCTTGACTATACCATGAAGTGGGCGGGGGGGGGGCATGCATCTTCGGGGCCGGATTTGGCCTTCTGATGAATATCATTTAGTTAAATATGGGGCAAAGAAATGACAAACGATAATATTAAATATTATTCAGAGCGCCTCCCATTTTTGTGGGAGCAGTATATAAAGTATGTCACGCTCGGCATTTTTGGGACCGCGGCGCTCGCGGGCGGATTAATCATTCTTCTCAAGGACGTACAGTCTGATCTATGGCAATATAGAAATTATTTATCAACAATTGTTTGGCTTGACGCTGTATCGTGCCTGTCTTTTATGTTGTGTCGGTGGTCATCGCAAATTCTGATGGAGCGTCATTCATATGGAGATTACGACAAAGCTCTTAGCTATTTCAGCGTTGTTGGCGGTGTAATTCCGAGCGCCCTAAAAGGTGGCGATGATTCTAAAAATAAGAAATATATACGGCGCTGCTACCGCGTAAATAATATTGCGAAGTTTATTGGTTCAGGCGCATTCGCGATTGCCGTCCTTATGTCGGCATACACATTGATGCTATACTTTAACGATGCTCATAAAAAGATGACTCCACTATCGGCGGTGTCCACAGACAAGGTTGACCGGAGCCATGCTGACGCGACTCAGCCTCAGAAAGGAGGCGAGGGCGCTGCCTCACCTTCCAAATGAACTGTAATTCAATCGACGGCAAGACCCCGCGCGGCAGCTTCGACGCCTTCAACGACCGCAAGGCGACACACGTGCTGAGCGCCTTTGCCGCCGACCAGTGGATCATCCTCGGCCACCTCACCGTTGCCGAAAAGAGCAACGAGATCCCTGCCGCCCAGGAGATGATTTCCGCGTTGGGTCTGACCGGGAGACTGTTCACCCTGGACGCCATGCACTGTCAAAAAAACCTTCGAGATTGCACGGCAGACGGGCAATCATCTGCGGGTCCAGGTGAAGGCCAACCAATCCGCCCTGTTTGATGCGGCCTCGGCCATTGCAGCCACCGCCACCGCCATCGATACGGCGTTCTCACGCGGAAACGGGCGATCCCGCCAGGAGGATCGCACCGTCGAGGTCTTTCCCGTCGGCGACGCCCTGGCCGATACCGAGTGGCAGCCCTTCGTCAAAACCGTCATCCGCGTCACTCGCCGCCCCCTGTTGCGCTCCGCCGCCACCGGTCTGTGGAACCAACGCAGCGAGGTCGCCATCTACCTCTCCTCCGCCACAGACCTGCCGGCCGCAACCTGGGCCGCGGCCATCCGCGAGCATTGGGGCATCGAGAACTGGAACCATTGGGTCCGCGATGTCACTTGCGGCGAAGCCGCCACAACCCCGGCATATGGCCCGTGCCCGCAGTTTCGCCCTCAACATCCTCCGCCAAAACGGCATCAACAACGTCGCCCAGGCCATCTGGGCCGGCGGCCTCAACCTTGATCTGATCCTGGACTATGCTGGCATCTGATCAGCGTTGAACAGCCCTGCGTGGCGCCGGAGCCGCGGTTCTCATTGATGGCCGGGTTCACTTTCGCAAAAACCCAACCGGGCGCCCCCTTCTTTTTAGAAAACAACGAAGGGGGGCGCCCGCATCAGCCCTGATGCAACCGGTACCACCACCACCGCAGATACGGCATCACCCGGACGGCAACCGGCTCCGGCAGACGGGCCAACACCTGTCGGACCGTCTTGCGCAGAGCGAAGCGCAGCGGCGAATTGGCGCCAGCGCGGTGGGAGGCCAGACAGCGGCGCAATTCCTCCAGGAAGGTTTCCGCCTCGTGAAAGCCGCGCGCCCGTACCTTGGGCAAGGCGGACTCGATCTGCGCCGCCATCGTCGCGAACTGCTCCGGACTAAAATGGAGGAAGTCGCGCTGGAACGCGGCGGTCTGATACGGATTGGTGACCAGCACCAGCAACGGTTCGGCGTCGAACCCCAGCGCCAGATCGACGAAGCGGTCGATCTGGTCATGGTTGCGGCGATTGACCGTCATGCTGAGGGTGAAGACGAAGCCCTTGCGGCAACGCAGATCCTGAAGTCGCGCGAGATTCGCCAGCAAAGCCTCCCAGTCGGCCTGACGGCCACGCCGGCGCAGTTCGTCGAAAGTCGGGCCGTCGGCGGCGTCGAGCGACACCGCGATCATCCCCAGCCGTTGCCGCTCCAGCATTCCGAATACCCGGTCGTTGAGCAGGGTGGCATTGGTGACGAAGAAATAGCGGCAGCCGGGATCGACCGGGGTCTGGTCGAGAAAGTCGCTCACCGGCTTGAACAGGAACGGCTCGCCGCCGAACGGGAAGATCACCTGGAACAGCGGGGCCATCTCCCGCGCCTCGGCAAGAAACGAGTCCGGCAGGGTGCGGTGGGCGGTGGCGTCCTCGCGCTGGTAGCAGTGATAACAGTCGAGATTGCAGGCGTAGGAATAGGCGAAGCGCATCCAGCGCGGCAGCGATTCGAGCCGCAGGCTGCCGGCGGCGAATTCGCGCTGGTTGAGCTCGGCATTGGCGAGGGCCGGACCGGCCGGATCAAGCTGGTCGATCCAGTCGAGCCGCTGATAGGCCTTGCCGCCGGCCATCACCGGGCAAGAGGGCGGACAGATCGCCTGGGCGCCCTGATCGCGCATCTGGCGCCGGATCGCTTGATAGGCCGGACCGTTCCAGATCTCGCCGATCGTCGCCTGGTTGACGTTGCCGAGCGGCGTCGGGTTGTCGCAGCACATCGACACCGTGCCGTCGGGATTGTTGACCTCGAAATGGGTCCAGGGATAGTCGCAGACGAACTTTTCCATCAGATCTCAGCCGGCTGGGACGAAACATCGGTGGGAACAGGGCGGGACACCGGGGCGTCGCCGAACAAGGTGGCGGCAACGCGGTCAAGGGCGTGGTCGTCGGCATAGGGATCGAGCGCCCAACGGTACCAGTCGAGATCGATCGGCGGCAACGCGCCGGCGCGGATCCGCTCCAGAGCCGCCGCCAGCGCCGCCCGATCGCTGAACAGCAAACCGTCGGCCATCAATCGGCTGCGCAGCGCGGTCGGATGAACCACCGGCCAGTAGGTCAGCAACGGCCGCCCCGACACCAGCGCCTCGGACTGGACCGACCCCGGCACCGACACCCCCACCGTCATCCGCTCGATCACCCAGGCGGCGGGACAGGGCTCGCCGGAGCCGTCGTAACGGATGGTGATCACGTTTTCGGCGGCCATGCGCCCCTCAAGCTCCGGGGTAACGCGATAGAGTCGCTCCAGGCTCTTGCTGGCCTTGGGCTTGACCAGCACGAGCCAGCCCGGCACCCCGGCAAAAGTCTCCAGTGTCGCTGCCAGCGCCTCGGCCACCGGACGCTCGAAGCCGAGGGTGGTGTTGCTGCCGAAAAAGACCACCAGCTTCCGTCCCGCCGCCAATTCGGCCGCGATCCGCTCACGCAGCACCGGAGCGGCCTTGGTTTCACCGCTGATGCGGAAATCGTTGCGGATCTGGCCGACGGCCAGCCCCCGGCAGCGAGGCGACCATTGATCCCGATAAGTGGTTTCCTGCACGGCCCCACCGCAGAGATAGAGATCAAACAGGAAATAGGACAGACCGATTCCGGGCGATTCATTCTGATGGTAAGGCCAGCGCACCGAACGGGCGCCACAGCGGCGAAACACCACCGCCCGCAACCCGGGCTGCGAGGATTCGTCGGCGCATTCCAGCACCCAGCGGCACCGCAGACCGTATGCCTGAACCAATAACGGCAGCGAACGCCAAGCCAAACTCAATACCCGCCGCGCCGTTTCCAATGTCACCGCCGAGCCGGGAGCCCGAGACGCGGTCGCCAACACCCGGCCGGCCAGCACCACCGCCGGCACGGCCACCTCGCGCAACCAGGGACCGAGCGGGGCGGCAAAGGCATCGGGCTCGATCGTGGCGAATGGACCGGACCGGAAGGTCTCGGCTCCAGGCAGGTCGAGAATGAACAGCAGGGAATCCGGCCGCCATTTGCCCTGAGCCTCAGCCGCCTCGCGCAAGGCAGTCCAGACCGGTACCGTCCAGAAATTGGACGCCACCACATCGGCATGAACCGGCGGCCGTCGCCGCCACCGGCAGCGCAGGGTCAGGACGACGAGCCGGGCCAGGAAGGCAACGAGCCCACCCAGCAGCACCCCCCACTGCACCAGCCGCGCCGTCGGACGGAAACGCGGCCAGACCGTCGTCTCCGGCAGGGCCGCGGCGAGATCGGCCACCGCGCGCCGATCAAGCGGATGGCCGAGCGGCCCGGGCTCGGCCCCGACGAAGCCATGGGCGGCGGGTGGATCAAGATGCAGCGCCACCGCACGCAGCCGGGGCTCATAGACCGCGTGCATTTCCTTGCGCACCACCCAGGCGGCATCGCCATCACCAAGAAACGCGACCATCGCCTGTTCCAGCCGGGCGGGGCCAGGTTCGGCCATGATCCGCGCAACGGCGGCGGCACCGATCCGTTCGGCGATCACGTCGGGGGGAGACAGCAGATGGAAGGGCAGCAGCGGGAAGTGCGGATAAGGGCGCAAAACCCTCGCCACAACCGCTCTCAACCCGAGACGCATCGCCATACGTTGCCTTTCCAGATCCACGCCCGCTCTCGGACGGGCCAAACTATCGCCCGCCCCCGGCAAGACGGTCAAGCGCCATACCCCACGGGCCCAGCCACCCCCGGTCCGATCGAGAACGGGGCGTCCCACCTTCACGGCGGCGCCGCCCGGACGCTGTCTGATTGACAGAGCGGAACGGATCGCGGAAAAGTGGGCCCGGCCCGGGTCAGACGACGGCTCGGCCGTACCCCTCCAGGATTTTTCCCAGATAAGGCGTTCGATGAGCAAAACGCGATCCGCATTGGACGGCCAGTCTTATGCGCGGCAGCCGCAAATGGGATCGAACCGGGCCTTCGGCCTGGTCTTTGCCGTCGTGTTCGGCGTGGTGGCGGCGTTGCCGCTGCGCGAAGGCGGGGACCCGGCCTGGTGGGCGGCGGGGATCGCCGCCGCTTTCGCCCTGGTCGCCCTGATCTTCCCCCGGGCGCTCAAGCCGCTCAATTTCGTCTGGTTCCTGATCGGCATGGGCCTGCACCGGGTGGTCAGTCCGCTGGTCATGGGGCTGCTGTTCTTCCTCACCGTCACCCCGATCGGCCTGCTGATGCGGTTGTCGGGCAAGGATCCGCTGCGTCTCAAGCGGGACCCGACGGCCACCAGCTATTGGCTCGACCGCACCCCTGGCCCGGCAGCGGACTCGATGCGGCGTCAGTTCTAGGAGCAAGATCGTGAGCTTTCTCATCGAGCTGTGGCAATTCATCCTGACCAGGAAGAAGTTCTGGCTGCTGCCGGTCCTGATCATGATGGTGTTGTTCGGAGGCCTGATCGTCCTGTCACAAGGTTCGGCGATCGCTCCCTTCATCTACACTCTGTTCTAGACGTCAAGACGAAGGAAACGGCCGTCGTGCGCATTCTTGGCCTCTCCGCGCTGTATCATGACAGCGCCGCCGCCCTGATCGAAGATGGCGAGATCATCGCCGCGGCCCAGGAGGAACGCTTCACCCGCAAGAAGCACGACGCCGCCTTTCCCGAGCACGCCATCGCCTTCTGCCTGGAGCGCGCCGGATTTGGGCTCGCCGAGCTTGACGCGGTGGTGTTCTACGACAAGCCGTTCCTGAAGTTCGAACGCCTGCTGGAAACCTATCTCTCCTTCGCGCCCAAGGGCTTCGCCTCCTTCCGCGCCGCGATGCCGGTCTGGCTGAAGGAAAAGCTGTTCCAGAAGGATCTGCTCGGCGCGGAGATCAAGCGCCTCGCGCCGGAGTTCGACTGGCGGAACAAGCTGCTGTTCGCCGAGCACCATCTGAGCCACGCCGCCAGCGCCTTCTTCCCCTCTCCGTTCGAGGAGGCGGCGGTGCTGACGATGGATGGGGTGGGGGAATGGGCCACCACCTCGCTGGCGCTGGGCGCGGGCCATCGCCTGGAGATCCACAAGGAACTCCATTTTCCCCATTCGCTCGGCCTGCTTTATTCGGCCTTCACCTATTACACCGGCTTCCGGGTCAATTCCGGCGAATACAAGCTGATGGGGCTGGCCCCCTATGGCGAACCGAAATACGTCCAGACCATTCTCGACCATCTGATCGACGTCAAGGAGGACGGCACCTTCCGGCTCGACCAGTCCTATTTCGACTATTGCACCGGCCTGACCATGACCAACCGGCGCTTCGACGCGCTGTTCGGCCAGCCGGCGCGCCGTCCCGACCAGGACCCGCTGACCCCGTTCCACATGGACATCGCCGCCTCGATCCAGGCGGTAACCGAACTGGTGGTGACCCGGCTGTGCCGCTCGATCCGGCGCGAGACCGGGGCGCGCAATCTCTGCCTCGCCGGCGGCGTCGCCCTCAATTGCGTCGCCAACGGCAAGGTGCTGCGCGAGGGGATCTTCGACCGGATCTGGATCCAGCCGGCGGCGGGCGATGCCGGCGGCGCCCTCGGCGCGGCCTATGCCGCCTATCACCTGTTCCACGACCGCCCGCGCCGCGTCGCGGCCGGCCGCGACGCGATGCGCGGCTCCTATCTCGGCCCGGATTATTCCCCCGAGGAGATCGAACAGCGTCTCACCGCCGCCGGCGCCCGCCTGCACCGCCTCGACCCGGCCGCAATGATCGAGACCGCCGCCCAGGCCCTGGCCGAGGGCAAGGCGGTGGGGTGGATGCAGGGACGGATGGAGTTCGGTCCGCGCGCGCTGGGCGGCCGTTCGATCCTGGGCGATCCGCGCTCGCCGACGATGCAGAAGACCCTCAACCTCAAGGTCAAGTACCGCGAGAGCTTCCGCCCCTTCGCCCCCAGCGTGCTGGCCGAGGACGCCGCCGACTGGTTCGAGCTCGACGCCGACTCACCCTACATGCTGCTGGTCGCCCCGGTGCGGGAAGACCAGCGCCGGGCGATGACCGCCGAGGAACAGGCGCTGTTCGGCATCGACAAGCTCAACGTGCCGCGTTCCACGATCCCGGCGGTGACCCATGTCGATTATTCCGCCCGGGTCCAGACGGTTCACGCCGACACCAACCCGCGCTACCACGCCCTGATCGAGGCCTTCAAGGCCCGCACCGGCTGCGGCCTGCTGGTCAACACCAGCTTCAACGTGCGCGGCGAGCCGATCGTCTGCACCCCCGAGGACGCCTTCCGCTGCTTCATGGGCAGCGAGATCGAGATGCTGGTGGTGGGGGAATGCGTCCTGCACAAGGATGAGCAGGACCCCGCCCTCAAGCTCGATTACAAGAGCGCCTTCGACCTCGACTGAGGCCGACCAGACCGGCCTTTCGGCCGTGGCAAATGGTTGCTTTCGCCCAAACCCAACCGGGGCGAGGCCCCGGACCCCCTTCTTTTTTGAAAAAGGGGGGCCGGGGTCTTGTTTAATGGCCGGCGGGGGCACGCTCCCGGTCCGCCAGACGCCGCTGGATTTTCGGCGCGATCGTCTCGACCAGGGCGGCGGCCAGCAGGGCGCCCCCCGCGTCGGTGTAGTGGCACTGATCGACGTAGAGCGTGCCGGCCGCGCCGTTCAGCGCGGCGGTCAGGTCGGACAGCGCCAGCCTGCCGTCGAGATCCTGGCGCAGATCCCGATAGAACTGGGCTTCGGCCTTGCGGTCGGTCTCGGCCTTGGCCGGATCCTGGGTCAGGGCGGGAATGTCGGCGGGGAAGCGGTCCAGCGTGTAGGCGGTCGGCTGGAGCACGAACTGGAAATCGGCGCCATAGGCCTGGGCCAATTGGGCCATCATCTGGTAATTGGTCGCCGTGCCGAGCGCGGCCGCCTCGGGCACCACCGGCGACGCCGGGCCCGTCGCCGGCGCGTCGGCGGCATCGAAGTGGAAATCATTCCCCCCGGTGACGCGCAGCACGATGCGGGCGAGCAGATCGATAAAGGCAGAATGCTCGCGGAAAAAGCCGAGCGGATTGAGGAGAATCGGCTTTTGCAATTCGGCCGCGCGGACCAGCGGCACCGCGTTGGTCCAGACATGCTCGGGCAGCAGCAGATAGCGCGCGGCCCGCGCGCCCCGGGCCGCGTAGGCATCGTTGCGGCCCGACACCGACAGGACCAGATCGGCCCGGTGGCCGTCATTCAACCATTCCTTCAGCCGCAGCATTTCCTGGAACGAGGTGTAGCCCCGCACCGCAAGATTGACCACCTTGATGTCGGCACCGAACCGCTCGCGCAGCAGGCGCTCCATCTGTGAGGGAACCGTGCCGTCATTGTCGGAGGCGCCGACCCCGAACATGGTGCTGCCGCCGGTGACGATCACCGTCAGCACCGGGTTGGCATATTGGGCCGGGGTAATCGAGTTGCCGTCGGCATCGGTGCGGATGTAATGGACTCCGCCGGTGTCCTTGGTGGTGTTGACCTTGTAATTCGGCGCGGCCTGCCAGCCCAGGAACGGATGGAACGGGTTTTCAATCGCCCGCGCCGAAAAGCTCCCGGTCTCGGAAAACCGCGAAAGGATCGCCCGGGAGGCCCCTTCGAGCAAAATCAGAACGGCAAAGATTATAATTGCCGAGAAAATGACGGTTTTCTTCCTGGTGAAGACGACCTCACTCATGCCGATTCATCCTTTTTCCCGAAAGGGCGGGTTCCACTGATTGTCGGTGCCGTGACCGGGCCGGCAGGATCGGGGCGGCGCGAGGGGACGGCGTCCGGCGAATTTCCTATTGGTCCGGCAGAGGCTTGCGGGCCAGCACCAGGATCGACACCCCGAACGGCGGCCGGAGCCGGGGGGCGAGCCGGACGTCGAGGCCGAACACCCCGGTCAGCAACCGGTTGAGCCAGGGCGCATTGATTTCGTTTTCGCTCGCCACCCGGGGCCGCAGCCGGCGCAGGATCTGCCGGGCCAGCCAGATCGGGGCGAACAGCAGAAAATTGAAGTGGAAGCTCTGCTCGATCTCGAAACCGGCGGCGCGGAGTTGAGCCAGCAGCGGCGCGTGGCGATAGCGGCGGCGATGAAGCGACACCTCGTCCTGCAATCCCCACAACGAGGGGAAAGCCGGCACGGTAATCAGCGCCCGCCCGCCCGGCACCAGCACCCGCGCCATCTCGGCCAGCGCCGCCTGATCGTCGGCGAGATGTTCCAGCACGTCGGTGGCCAGCAGCAGATCGACCGTCCCGTCGGCGAACGGCATCGCCTCGGCCGAGCCGAGCCGCACCGGCGGCAGACCGCGCCGGGCACAATAGGCCACCGCCTCGGGCGACATGTCGAGCCCGCCGACGTTGCGGAACCCGAGTTCCCCGAGCAGGATCAGGTTGGTGCCCGACGAGGTGCCGACATCGATCACCGCCCGCTCGGGACCGAGGCCCAGCCCCCGGATCAGCCGGGCGAACAGACGGCGACGGCAGACGAACCACCAATGGTGTTCGACCACGCGGTCCTCGATCTCGTAGGTTTCCGTCTTCACGTCGTCTCCGTTCCCGCATGGGCCAGGGCCAGCCAACAGAACAGGGCCAGCCGCTCGTCGCTTTCGTTGCGGCGGTGGCGCTCCCACCGCGCGGCCAACCAGCTTTCGTCAAGCTCGGGCAGCCGTCCGGCCGGCGGCGGATCAAGCCGGCGCAACCAGGCGCCGATCGGCATGCCGAACCCCTTCTTGCGCCGCCGCAGCAGCGAGTCCGGCACCCGGCCGGCGAAAGCCCGCTTGAGCAGGCGTTTGCGCTCGCCGCGATGCAGCTTGAACCGCCGGGGCAGGCGGGCGGCGAAATCCACCACCGCCGCATCGAGAAAGGGGGAGCGCAGTTCCAGCCCGTTCAGCATGCTGGCACGATCGGATTTGACCAGGATGTCGTCCTGCAGATAGAGCCGGGTGAAATATTCAAGGGCGCGATCGACCGGATGGTCGGCGCCGGCCGCGTCCCAGGCGGCCAGGGCCTCGGCATAGACCTCCTCGGCCGGGGCCGGCTCGCCGAACAGCCGAGCGATCTCGTCGAGGGCAAGCGGGGCCATCCAGGTCGGAATCCAGCAGGCCGGCGCCGCCCGCACCCCGCCCAGCCAGCGGCGGATCTTGAAATCGAGACTCATGTTGGCATCGGAGCGCGGCAGATGGCCGGCAAGGCCGGCGCACCAGCCGCTGACCGCCCCCGGCACCACCGCCCGCCAGGCGCGGGTCGGGGCCAGGGCCAGGAACGGATCGTAGCCGGCGAACAATTCGTCGCCGCCGTCGCCGGTCAGCGCCACCTTGACCCGGCCGGCGGCGAAGCGGCACACCCGCCAGGTCGGCAGCACCGAGGAATCGGCGATCGGCTCGTCGAGGCGGGACAGCAGCGGCACCAGTCCGTCCCGCGCCTCCTCCAGCCGGCAGACATCGCGATGATGGCGGCTGCCGACCGCCTCGGCCATGGTCTGGGCGTAGGCGCTTTCGTCGAAGCTCGGCTCGTCGAACCCCATCGCGAAGGTTTCGATCCGCTCGGGCGGCAGATGCTGGGCCATCGCCCACACCACCGCGCTCGAATCCACCCCGCCGCTCAACAGCGCGCCAAGCGGCACGTCGCTTTCCAGCCGGCGCGCCACCGCGTCGCTGAACAAGGTGCGCAATTCCTCGGCCAGATCGTCGATGCCCCGCCGGGCCAGCGCCGGATCGGGGGCGAGGCGGAAGCGCCAATATTCGCGCTGCTCGATGCCGCCATCGCCGAGGTCACAGCGCAGCCAATGCCCCCCCGGCAGCTTGCGCACCGCGCGGTAGCGGGTCAGCGGCGCCGGAATGAAACCATAGGCGAACAGCTTCTTGAGGGCGAGGCGGTCGGCGGCATCGTCCACCGCCGGGTGGCGCAGCAGCGCGGTCAGCTCCGAGCCGAACACGAAGGCATCACCACCGGCGGCGTAATAAAGCGGCTTCTTGCCGAAGCGATCGCGGGCGAGGAACAGCAGATGGCGCCGCCGGTCCCACAGGGCGAAGGCGAACATGCCGTCGAGCCGGCCGGGCAGATCCTCGCCCCATTCCTCCCAGCCATGCACCAGCACCTCGGTGTCGCAATGGTCGGTGACGAAGCGATGGCCGCGTCCGATCAGCGTCCGCCGCAATTGATGGTGGTTGTAGATTTCTCCATTGAACACCACCACCACCGACCCGTCCTCGTTGCCGAGCGGCTGGGCGCCCCGGGTGGGATCGAGGATGGCGAGACGGCGATGGGCCAGAAACACCCGGGCCGACTCGTCGATCAGGCTGCCCGCGCCATCGGGACCGCGATGGGCGATCGACGCGGCCATCGCCGCCAGCACGGCGGCGTCCCCCGCCCCGGCGAATCCGGCGATGCCGCACACCGGCTCAGTCCTCCGACCGCCCGGGCTGGCCCGGCCGGTCGAAATTGATGCTGTCGCGGATCAGATAGGTCGGCTTGCCCTGGGCCTCGTAATAGACCCGCACCAGCATCTCGGCGAGGAAGCCGAGCAGGACGAACATCATCCCCATCAGGGTGGCGAACACCGACAGCAACGGCAGCGGAGTCAGGATGAACGACACCCCCTCGAACAGCTTGAGCCCGCAGGCATACAGGAAGGACAGGACGCCGAGGGCGAGCGAAAACAGCCCGGCCGCGCCGAACACATAGATCGGCTTGGTGGTGAAATCGCCCATGAACTTGACCAGCATCAGGTCGAGCAGCACCTTGCCGATCCGCTCCAGGCCGTATTTGGACTGGCCGAAGCGGCGGGGATGGTGGCGGACCGGCAGCTCGGTCACCCGCGCCCCCTGCCACGAGGCGTAGATCGGCACGAAGCGGTGCATCTCGCCATAGAGCCGCACCCCTTCCAGCACCTCGCGGCGATAGGCCTTGAGCGAGCAGCCGTAATCGTGCAGATGCACCCCGGAAATGCGCGAGATCAGCCAGTTGGCGATCCGGCTCGGCAGGTTGCGCCGCAAGGCGGCATCCTGGCGGTTGAACCGCCAGCCCGACACCACGTCATAGCCCTCCTCCAGCTTGGCGAGCAGGGCGGGAATGTCGGCCGGATCGTTCTGCAGGTCGCCGTCAAGCGGGATCAGGATCTCGCCGGAGGCGGCATCGATCCCGGCCATCATCGCCGCGGTCTGGCCGTGATTGCGGCGGAAATTGATCACCTTGAGGCGGGGATCGGTGGCGGCCAGCGCCGCCAGTTCGTCGGCGGTGCCGTCGGTGCTGCCGTCATTGACCAGAATCAGTTCGTAAGGCCGCCCGACCCCGTCCAGCGCCGCGACCACCGCCTGATAAAGCGGCCGGACATTGTCCCGTTCATTGTAAAGCGGCGAAATGATCGACAGCATCGCCCGTGAACTCCTTCCCCCGGTTCCCCAGCGCCGCGCCTCAGCCGGCCGCCGGATGATCGTCTCCGCGACCCGCCCACAGCCGGTGCAACGCGGCACCGAGCCAGGAGCGCAGGCGGGGCGGACTATAGCGCAGTTCGACGCGCCGCGCCCCCGGCGGCAAGGCCACCGCCATTTCGATCAGATTGGCGGCGACCGGCGGCGGCTGGAGCACGCCATCGATCTCGACCCGCCAGAACGGCCGCCAAAGCTGATTGACCAGCAACACGCCGCCCGCCGGTGCCGATACCGCCACCCGATAGCCATCGGGGGTCTCGGCAACCGACTCGACCCGGGCGGATTCGTCGCCGCGCAGCCCGGGCAGGGCGTCAGGCGCGACCAGGGCGGCGCCATCGAGGGCGGCACGGGCCACCGTTTCCACCGTGCCCGGATCGATCTCCGCCGGGACGGCCTCGACCCGCCGGGCGACATGGGCGCGCGGCAACGGCTCGTCCAGCCGGTAGACATGCACCCCGACCGGCCCCAGCAGCATCCGGCCATATCCGGTCAGGCGTTCCCGCAGGGAATCGCCCCGCCGCGGCGGCCGCCAGTCGGCCGCCGGCCCCACCACCTGGGTCACCCCCGCGCCCTCGAGCGGCAACAGGCTCAGCACGAAACCGACATTGGCCAGCCGCAGCACCTCGGGCGCGGCGATCCGCGCCAGCGGATAGGAGTCGCAGCAGAGGAAATCGAGCCCGCCCTGGAACGAGATGTAATTGTAGCCGACCGTCAGATTGGGGTTGGGGGCGGGAAACGCCGCCGCCCAGAAGCGCGAGCGCAGCTCGGGCACGATGTTGAGCAGGCCGTCGAAGCTTTCCAGACCATAGGTGGCGACGGTGTTGGGCTCGAGCCGGTAGGGCAGACTGACCACCCGCACCGGCGCGGCCCCGGTCCAGTCGTGCCGGGTCAGGTCGTCATAGGCGACCAGCACGCTCTGACCGCCCATCCCGAACCATTGCAGGCCATGCCAAGCCTTGTGCCAGCCCATCGTCCCCACCGCCATCGCCAGGATGGCGGTGGTCAGCAGCGGCAGCCGCGCCCGCGCGGCCCCAGCCGGGGCCGCGTTGCCCGGAACCGCCGGGCGACTGGCCCAGCCGATCACCATCACCGCCACCGCGGTCAGGCCCAGGGTCAAATAGGTGAAATCGACCGCCGCCAGGGGAGCCAGGCCGAACCGCGCCCAGGGCAGATGGATCAGCAGCGGACCGGCCAGCACCGTGAACAGGACCATGCCCCCGGCCCGACCCAGCAACGGCGACCGCCGCACCGCCAACAGCCCCAGGGCGAGCAGGATCAGTGGAACGAGTTCCATCATCCGCCCCCATGATCCCGAAAAGAGCAAAGACCACAGCGCCCCAGGAACCCCGCCATGCAGCGCGCGGGCGCTGTCAGCGCCCTCGACGATCATCGCGAACAGGGTTTCGTGCCAACTGAGCAGGGACAGCGCGCCGACCAGGGCCAGCCCGCCCCAGAACCGGACGGGATGGGGCCGGCCGGCGAACAGCCACACCGCCACCGCGCCGAGGGCGAAGCCCATCGCGCTGTGGGTGGCGGAGGAGGAAGCGGCATGCACCAGCGCCAGCAGCGCCGCCGCGCCCCAGAACCAGCGGCGCCCGGAACGGAACACCAGGATATAGGCGCCCCAAGGGATCAGGGCGTAGCCGAGACCGTGATGGACGGTGACGGTCAGCGCGTAGCGATGGGCCAACACGATCATCATCGCCAGGGCGACGGCGGCCCCCCGTCCGGCCCCGGCACCGCGCCGCGCCAGCAGATAAGCCCCCGAGGCGGCGGTCGCCACCACCAATCCCTTATGCACCGCCATCGCGCCCCAGGCGGGAAGGTGGTCGAACAGCAGCCGTTCCAGACAGAGGAACTGGGTACCGTAAAGCAAATTGGCATCAACCCCGCCCATCACCCCATGGGCGAAGCTGCCCCCCTGATACCAACGGGCCAGATAGAGGAACAGCGGGAGCGAGAATTCGCCCTCGTCATTGACCATCACGAACGAGCGCGGGCCGAACACCCAATATTCAAGGGTGGCGAGCAGGCACCAGAGAAACAGCAGCAGGGCGGCCCGACGGCGGTCGGGCGCGAAGCGCGGGCACCACCGCCACAAGAGGAGAAAGGCGGCGGCGGCAACCGTGATCTCGATCAGACCACACAGGAATATCCCCCCCCCGATCTGGCTGAGCATACTGGCCCCCTCGTCCTGCAACGATCCAGCCCGTGACCATGGCGGCACGGGACACAACACCCGGGAAGATGGGCCGTTCGGCGATCAACGGCGGCTGATCGGAAGGCCGCCCCGGGCCTTCGCCGATCCTGTCGGGAGGCTCGTGTTTGGCATAAGGCCGGGGTGGATGCAAGGCGCGGCATCGATTTCCCGGCGGTCAGGTTCGGCGCCAAAATGGCCCGGGCGGGTGAATCTCAATTGACATCGGACGGTCTCCGCTCCACGGTCTCGCCTGCGGCGCCTGGCCCCCTGCCCCGGCCCTGGACCGCGGCCCGATCCCTCCCGCCGTCCCCAGCGACACCGCACCTCGGATCGAGCCCCCGCCCCGTCGCTGTCGCATGCCCGATCCGGCGAGGGGACGTTTCTTTAATATCGTTTCTCGCGAGGAGTTCCGTTCGTGAGCGCCGTCTGTATCATTCCGGCCCGCATGGCCTCGTCCCGCTTTCCCGGCAAACCCCTGATCGGCCTGCTCGGCCTGCCGCTGGTGCTGCATGTCTGGCACCGCTGCCGGCTGGCGCGCGGACTGGACCGGGTGGTGGTCGCGACCTGCGATCGGGAAATTCATGACGCGGTGGTCGCCGCCGGCGGCGAGGCGGTGATGACCGGCGACCATCATCCCGGCTGCGTCGACCGCACCGTCGAGGCGGTGGCCAAACTGGGAATCGCCCCCGCCGCCGACGATCTGGTGTTGATGGTCCAGGGCGACGAGGTACTGGTGACGCCGGCGATGATCGAGCAGATGCTGGCCGCCTATGCCGAGGCCCCCGCCCCGGTGGTCAATCTCGCCTCGCCGATCCATTCGGCCGCCGACCATGACGACCATAATTGCGTCAAGGTCTGCGCCGCCCCCGACGGGCGGGCGCTGTTCTTCTCGCGCAGCCCGATCCCGTCGCGTTCGCGGGTCAAGGACTTCCCCCCGGTCTACCAGCAGACCGGGGTGATCGGTTTCTCCCGCGCCTTCCTCGACACGTTCGGCCAGCTGCCGCGCACCCCGCTCGAACGGATCGAGCAGATCGACATGCTGCGCACCCTCGAACACGGCTACGCCATCCGCATCGTCGTCGCCGACCGCGAGACCATCGGCGTCGACACCCCGGCCGACCGCGACCGCGCCGAGCAGGTGCTGCGCGCTGACCCGATCACCGCCCGCTATCTGGAGCTGGGCCGGTGAGCAGCGCGCCGCTCCGGGTCGGCATCGCCGGCTATGGCGTGGTCGGCCGCCGCCGCCGTCAGGTGATCGACGCCCATCCCGCGCTCCGCACCGTCGCGGTGGCCGACCGCAGCTTCGGACCCCAGGGCATCACCGCCCTGCCCGACGGATTGCCCGCCTTCAGCGACTATCACCATCTGCTTGAGCAGGATTTCGACATCCTGCTGGTCTGTCTGACCAACGACGTCGCCGCCGACGCCACCATCCTCGGCCTGGAGCGGGGCCGGCACGTGTTCTGCGAAAAGCCACCCGGGCGCGACGTCGCCGACATCGAGCGGGTGATCGCCACCGAGCGCCGCCATCCCGGGCTCAAGCTGAAATACGGCTTCAACCACCGCTATCACGATTCGGTGCGCGACGCGCTCGGGCTGGTGCGGTCGGGTACGTTCGGCCGGGTGCTCGACCTCAAGGGCACCTACGGCAAGTCGAAGATCATCAGCTTCGGTCAGAGCGACTGGCGTTCGCAGCGGGCGATCGCCGGCGGCGGCATCCTGCTCGACCAGGGCATCCACATGGTCGATCTGATGCGGCTGTTCGGCGGCGAGTTCACCACCATCCACAGCATCGTCAGCAACGGCTATTGGGGCCACGACGTCGAGGACAACGCCTATGCCCTGATGCGCTCGGACGCCGGGGTGGTGGCGATGCTGCATTCCTCGGCGACGCAGTGGCGGCACCGCTTCTCGCTGTCGATCACCCTGGAACGGGCGGCGCTGACCCTGTCCGGCATCCTGTCGGGCTCGAAGAGCTATGGCGCCGAGACCCTGACCGTGGCGTGGCGCGACGAGGAAGGCAACGGCGACCCGCGCGAGCAGACCACCCGCTACAACACCGATCCGAGCTGGGCCGACGAGATCGCCGAGTTCGCCGACGCGGTGCGGGAGGATCGCCCGGTCGAGCATGGTTCGTCCGACGAGGCGCTGAAGACCATGCGGCTGGTGTACGACATCTACCGCGCCGATCCGGACTGGCGGCGGCGCTGGGATCTCTGACCCCGCCCCGCCAGACGCCCCCCAACCGTTTTTTCCCCGACCCCGATCGTTTTTCCTGGGCTGAAAGGTTTTCCATCATGACCAGTGCGGCGGATATCCGGTCCACCCTTCGTCACGGCCGCAGCAGCATCGGCGCCTGGCTGACCCTGCCCTCGCCCGAGCTGGCGGAATGCCTCGCCGGCTGCGGTTTCGACTGGCTGGCGGTCGACATGGAGCATGGCGCGATCGGCATCGAGACCGCCGGCCGGGTCTTCATCGCCGCCGAGCGTCACGGGGTGGCGCCGTTCGCCCGGCTGCCCTCGGCCGACCCCTATCTGGCCCGGCGCCTGCTCGATCAGGGCTGCCAGGGGCTGATCGTGCCGGTGGTCGAAAGCGCCGAGGATTTCCGCGCCTTCGCCAGCCACTGCCTCTATCCGCCGGCCGGCAAGCGCGGCGTCGGCCTGTCGCGCGGCAACCAGTTCGGCGACAGCTTCGACACCATGCTCAACCATTTCCAGCCGCTGCTGGTGCCGCAGATCGAAACCCGGGCCGGCGTCGCCGCCGCCGCCGCGATCGCCGCGCTGCCGATGGTCGACGCCCTGTTCCTCGGGCCGTATGACCTGTCGGCCAGCCTGGGCCAGGCCGGCAATTTCGCCACCCCCGCCTTCGCCGACGCCATGGCCGAGGTCCGCCACGCCTGCGCCGAGGCCGGCAAGGCCGCCGGGATCCATCAGGTCGCCCCGGTGCTCGACGGACTGGAGGCGCGCAAGGAGGAAGGCTTCCGCCTGATCGCCTTCGGCACCGACGCCCAGGCGATCCGCCACGTCTTCGCCCCGCTGAAAGCCTGAGGAGACCGGAGCATGTCCGCCCCCACCCCCGCGATCATTTTCGACCTCGACGGAACCCTGATCGACAGCATCCCCGACGTTCGCGGCGCGATCAACCGCCTGCTGGTGCGCGAGGGACGGCGGGCGCTGAGCCTGCCCGAAGTGATGACCTTCGTCGGCGAAGGCCCCCGGCCGCTGATCGAACGCGCCTTTGCCGCCACCGGCCATCCGGCGGCGGAGGACGAGCTGGCCGAGCTGATCGCGGCCTACATCGCCTTCTATCAGGCCCATCCCGCCGACGAGACCCGGCTGTTCCCCGGCGTGCCGGAAATGCTGGCCGGGCTGGCCGGCACCCCGCTCGGCCTGTGCTCGAACAAGCCCGACGAGATCGTCCGGCCGGTGATCGAGACGCTCGACCTCGCCCGTCATTTCGGCGCGGTGGTCGGCGGCAATTTCCCGCGCCGCAAGCCCGATGGCGAGCATCTGCGCGAAACCCTGCGCCGGATGGGCGCCGAGGGCCGGCCGGCGGTGATGGTCGGGGATTCCGGCACCGACGTCGCCGCCGCCCGCGATGCCGGGATCCCGGTGCTGGTGGTCAGCTTCGGCTATGCCCGGGTGCCGGTGGCCGAGCTGGGCGCCGACGCGATCCTGTCCCATTTCGACCAATTGCCGGCGGCGCTGGCCGGGCTGGCGCGATGAGCCGGGTCGCCGTCGCCTCGCGCTCGTTCTCGCGCCATCCGGTGCTGCGGGCCGAACTGCTGGCGCGTTATCCCGAGGTCACCTTCAACGAGAGCGGCCGCTCGCTGGCCGGGGCCGAGTTGGCCGCCTTCCTGCGCGGCCACGACAAGGCGATCACCGCGCTGGAGAAGATCACCGACGATCTGCTCGCCCAACTGCCCGACCTCAAGGTGATCGGCAAATACGGGGTCGGGCTCGACATGATCGACCTCGCCGCCCTGGCCCGGCGCGGGGTGCGGCTGGGCTGGACCGGCGGGGTCAACCGCCGTTCGGTGTCCGAACTGGTGATCGCCACCGCGATCAGCCTGCTGCGGCTGATCCCCCAGGCCAACACGCTGGCCCGTGACGGCGGCTGGCGCCAGTTGGTCGGGCGTCAGCTGACCGGCAAGACGGTCGGCATCGTCGGCTGCGGCCATATCGGCAAGGACCTCGTCCCGCTGCTGCGGGCGTTCGACTGCACCGTGCTGGCCCACGACATCCTCGATTTCCCCGAATTCTACGCCGCCCATCGGGTGCGGCCGGTCGATCTCGACACCCTGCTGGGCGAAAGCGACGTGGTGACACTGCATCTGCCGCTCGATGCCTCGACCCGGGGCCTGCTGTCGGCCGAGCGGCTGAGCCGGCTCAAGCCGGGGGCGATCCTGATCAACGCCGCGCGCGGCGGCCTGCTCGACGAGGCGGCGGTCAAGGCGATGCTGCTGGACGGCCGCCTGGGCGGCGCCGCCTTCGACGTGTTCGCCAGCGAGCCGCCCGAGGATCTCGACCTGATCCGGCTGCCCAACGTGCTGGTCACGCCGCATATCGGCGGCAGTGCCGAGGAAGCGGTGCTGGCGATGGGCCGGGCCGCGATCGATGGCCTCGATCACGCCCGCCTGCCCGAGCCGGACGGCAGCTTCCCCGCCGGCTGACCCCGCCCCACACCTCCCGACGAAGGGGCCCGCGATGCGCTTTCCCGACCATCCCTACGCCGAGGCCGGCGCGTTCTGCGCCGATTATTTCGCCGAACTGGCCCGGGCCGCCGCCTCGGTCGATCCGGCTTCGGTGGCCCGCGCCGCCGCCCTGCTGACCGAGGCCTTCGCCCGCGACGCCACCCTGTTTTCCTGCGGCAACGGCGGCTCGGCGGCGATCGCCGACCATCTGGTGTGTGACTGCGCCAAGGGGGTCCAGGCCGACACCGACTGGCGCCCCCGGGTGGTCAGCCTGTCGGCCACCCCCAGCCTGATCACCGCGATCGCCAACGACATCGCCTATGCCGAGGTGTTCGCCTGGCAGATCGAAACCTTCGCCCGCCCCGGCGATGTGCTGCTGACGATTTCCTCCTCGGGCAATTCCCCCAACATCGTGCGCGCGGTCGAAACCGCCCGGGCGCGCGGGGTGGCGAGCATCGCCCTGACCGGCTTCGACGGCGGCGCCTCGGCCGGCCGCGCCGACGTCAACCTCCATGTCGACGCGCGCAATTACGGCATCGTCGAGGACACCCACCAGAGCCTGATGCACATCCTGGCCCAGTATCTGCGCCAGAGCCGGATGGACCCCGCCCTGGTCGCCGCCCGCACCTTCTGAAACGTGGGCTCCGCCCACACCCGCCAAGGGCCGAAGGCCCTTGGAACCCATTGGTTTTCCGGGGGGGCGAAGGATAAGGGAATGGGATCCAAGGGCCCCCGGCCCTTGGCGGGTGCGGGCAGAGCCCGCTCCGGTCAGCCGAAGCAGGCCTGTTCCAGCCGGGCGCACAATTCGTGATAGACCGGCAGGTGCAGTTCCTGGATCGCCGGCACCTGGGTCGCCGGCACCCGGATCGCCACGTCGGCCAGCGGCGCCAGCGCGCCACCGCCGGCCCCGGTCAGCGCCACCACCTTGAGACCGAAGGCGCGGGCCACCTGGGCGGCGGCGATGACGTTGCGGGAATTGCCCGAGGTGGACAGCGCCACCAGCACGTCGCCGGGACGGCCCAGCCCCAGCACCTGCTGGGCGAAGATCAGGTCGGCGTCATTGTCGTTGGCGATGGCGGTGATCAGCGCGGTCTGGCTGACCAGCGAGATCGCCGCGATCGGCCGTTGCAGCCCGGCGGCGATCCGGGGCCCCTCCTGCGGGCTGACGGCGGCCAGCGCCGCCACCTCTTCCGCCGTCAACGGGCGCTTGAGGTGAAAGCCCTTCATCAGTTCGCCGACGATATGCTCGGCATCGGCGGCGCTGCCGCCATTGCCGCAGGTCAGGATTTTGCCGCCGGCCGCCACCGCGTCACGCAGCAGGACGAAGGCCGCGTCGATCGCCGCGCGGCAGGGGGCAAGGGAATCGGTCATGGGCAACGGGCTCCTCGGCGCAACGGGAGGCGCGAGCCTAGCCGATCTCGCCCCGTTCCGCGAGGTTCCGCTTGCCCCGCCCCGTCATCGTCGCGCGGTTGCGGCCTTGGGGGGGAGGGCGATATCTGCTAAGAAACCGCCATCAGCAGCTTTCGCAGGTTCGCCATGTCCGTTCTGGTGCCCGTATCCTGGGGCGAGGTCATCGACAAGATCACCATCCTTGAAATCAAGGCGGAACGCCTGAGCGACCCGGCCAAGCTGGCCAATGTCCGGCGCGAACTCGACGCCCTGGCGGCGGTGCGCGACCGCGAGTTCCCCGGCCATGCCGGGCTGGCCGCGCTGGCCGGCGAGCTGAAGACCATCAACGAATCGCTGTGGGAGATCGAGGACGAGATCCGCGACTGCGAACGGGCCCAGGATTTCGGCGAGACCTTCATCCGCCTCGCCCGCTCGGTCTACGTCACCAACGACCGCCGCGCCGCCGTCAAGCGGCGGATCAACGACCTCCTCGGCTCCGATCTGGTCGAGGAGAAATCCTACGCCGCCTACTGAGCCGCCGCCGTGAAGCCGCACCGTCTGCTCGATCCGCTGCTGGGGCTGGAACGGCGCCTGACCCGGCGGCCGGGACCGGCGGCGGGGGTGCTGCTGATCTCGGCCGGCGGGCTGGGCGACACCGTGCTGTTCGCCCTGGCGGTCGAGCGCTTCGCCGCGCTGGCCCGGCCGGGCGAGACGGTGACGGTGCTGCTGCGCAAGGACGCGGCGAAGATGGCCTTCCTGTTGCCGCCCGGGATCCGGGTCGAGGCGGTCGATTTCGCCGACCTGCGCCGGGTCGGACCGCGCCGCCGCCTGCTGCTGCGGCTGTACCGGGCCCATTACCGGCTGGTGGTCTCGACCGATTTCGTCCGCCATCCCGACCTCGACGAGGCGCTGGCCGCCGCCTGCGCCGCCCCCGACAGCGCGGCGCTGGTGGCCCGGCCCTGGCCGAAGCATCAGCGCCGGCTCGACCGCGCCGCCAAACGCTGGCGCCGGCTGGTCGAGCCCGGGCCGGTGCTGCGCGACAAGCTGCTGCGGCTGGCCGATCTCGCCCGCGCCCTGACCGGCGCGGAGCTGCCGCCGCCCCAGGTCGCGCTGCCGCCGGCGCGGCTGCCGGCGGCGGTGCCGCTGCCCGAACCGACCCTGTTCGTCCAGCCCTTCTCGGCGGTCAAGGCCAAGCAGAGCCCGCCCGACCTCTATCGCCGGCTGCACGCGCTGCTGCCGCCCGGCTGGGCGATGCGGATCGCCGGCCACCCGAGCGACCTTGACCGCAATCCCGAATTCCGCCCGCTGCTCGACCTGCCCGGGGTGGCGTTCGAGCCGGCCCCGTTCGCCGAACTGGCCGGCAAGCTGCGCTCGGCCCGGCTGGTGGTGTCGGTCGATACCGCCTGCTTCCACCTCGCCGCCGCGCTGGGGGCGCCGACCCTGTGCCTCGCCAGCGCCGCCTATGTCGGCGAGATCGTGCCCTACGATCCGCTGGTGGCACCGCCGTCGGTGCGGGTGCTGTGGCAATCGATGCCCTGTCAGGGGTGCCTGGGGGATTGTCGGCGACCTTTGGTCGATTCGATGTATCCTTGTGTCGCCGCCCTCGACCCCGATCTGGTGGTGGAGACGGTCGCCAGCCTGCTCGGGAACCCGCCATGACCATCGCCCCGCTGCTCGATCCCCTGCTCAATTTCCTGCTGCGGCAACGCAAGCGGCGGCGCTCCGGCGGGGTGCTGCTGGTCAGTTCGCGCGGCCCGGCCGAGATGGTGTTCCTGTCGGCGGTGCTGGCCCGCTTCATGCGGCTCGGCCGGCTCGACGAAAGCGTCACCCTGCTGTGCCGGGGCGACGCCGCCGGGATGGCCTTCCTGTTTCCCCGCCTGCTGAAGATCCGCCGGATCGATTTCGAGCGGCTCGACGAGATCGGCTATCGCTGGAAGAGCTTCGCCGAGCTGCATGCCCAGCATTTCCGCCTGATCGTTTCGCTCGATTACATCCGCGAGCACGAGCGCGACGAGGCGCTGATCGTCGCCGCCGACCCGGTCGAGACCGCCGGGATGCTGCCGCCGCCGCTCAAGCGCAATTTCGAGCGCCGCCGCGACGAGAGCGAACAGGTGTTCGACCTGCTGTTCGATTCCGGGCCGCTGCGTCAGGACAAGATCGTGCGCTGGTCGAACTTCGCCGACGCGGTGCTCGACGACCGCAAGCCGCCCGAGATGGCCCTGCTGCCCGACAGCCAGTTGCCGCCGGCCGACCGGATGGGCGACACCGTGGTGTTCTTCCCCTTCTCCGGGGTGCGCCAGCGCATGCTGCGGCCCGAACACTGGCGGCGGCTGGTCGAGGCGGTGCCGACCCACTGGCGGGTGCTGGTCGCCGGCCACCGCAACGATTTCGACCGCAACCCCGAGATCATGGCCCTGCTGGCCCAGCCCAACGTCGAGATCGAGACCGGCGGCTTCGAACGGCTGGCCTCGATCCTGATGGGGGCGCGGATCGCGGTCGGGGTCGATACCGCCGGGCTCCATCTCGCCGTGCTGCTCGGCACGCCCACGGTATGCTTCGCCAGCGCCGCCTATGTCGGTGCCGGCGTGCCCTATGACGAGGCGGTGACCCCGGCCAATGTCCGTTTCCTCACCCTGCCGATGGTGTGTGAAGGCTGCCTCGGCCGCTGCCGCCTGCCGCTGGAGGACGGCTATTTCCCCTGCGTCGCCGGGCTCGACATCGCCCCGGCGGTGGCGGCGATCCGCGACACCGTGACCCGGGGGACGTTCTAGCAAGTGACGTGGCGCGATATCCTGTTTCCGCGCGGCATGCGCCGGCGCTGGTGGCTGTTCCGTCCGATCGACGCCCTGGTCGCGCTGTGGCCCGGCCCCCGGCGGCGGCGCGGGGTGTTGGTGGTGCGGATGGACGGCATCGGCGACATGGTGATGGCCCGCGCCGCGCTCGACCACTACCCCGCCGCCTTCGGGGTCGAGCCGGGCGAGATCACCCTGCTCGGCTGCCATTCCTGGCGCAGTCTGGTCCCCGACGCCTTCCCCGGCTTCCGGGTGGTGACGATCGACGAGCACGCCTTCGAGAAGAAATGGGCCTACCGGCTGCGCATCGCCCTGTGGGTGCGGCGCCAGGGCTTCGCCGTCGCGGTGTGCGACATGTTCATGCGCAAGACCCTGACCGCCGATTCCCTGGTCTGGGCCAGCCGGGCGCCGCAGCGGATCGTCAGCCAGCCCTTCGTCACCGACCGCACCCGGGCCGAATATCGCTGGTATCTCGCCCGCGCCACCCGGGTGATCGACACCGGGCCCTATCCCACCCATGAGGGACTGCGTCATTTCGCCTTCCTCGCCGCGCTGACCGGGCGGGCGATGCCGGCCGAGACGGTGCGGCTGCCCTGGCCCGACCGGCGGCCGGCGCTGGCCGGGGACGGGCCTTATGTCGTGCTCAATTTCGGCTCCAACGAGCCGGGACGGCGCTGGCCGTTTGAACAGTTCCTCGCCGTCGCCCGCCATTGTCTGGCGCGCGGGCTCAGGGTGGTGTTCGTCGGCGCCGGCCAGGAAGCCTTCGCCAAGCCGGCGATCGCCGCCCTCGGCGATCCGCGCGCGATCGACACCATCGGCACCCTGAAGCTGCCGGAGCTGGTCGATCTGATGAAGCATGCGGCGGCGGTGGTCAGCAACGACACCGGGCCGGGTCATCTCGCCATCGGGGTGGGGGCGCCGACCGTGCTGCTGGCCGGCGGCGGGCATTTCGGCAGCTTCGTGCCCTATCCCGAGGCGGTGCGGCCGGCCGCGAGCCGCTTCCTTTCCGTGGCGATGGACTGCTATCACTGTCTGTGGCGCTGTCCCAAGCGGTCCGGGCCGGATCAGGCCTTTCCCTGTGTCGCCGCGATCACGGTGGAAGACGTGACCGGCGCCCTCGACGGGCTGACCGGCTGAAGGCGCGGGCTCTGCCCGCACCCAGCCCCGGGCCGCAAGGCCCTTGGAACCCTTTGGGGGTGAGCGTCACGGGATACGACGAGAAAGGATCAGGCATGAAGGTTCTGGTGGTGGGATCGGGCGGGCGCGAGCACGCGCTGTGCTGGAAGCTGGCGCAGTCGCCGTTGCTCACAAAATTGTGGTGCGCCCCCGGCAATGCCGGCATCGCCGCCAGCGCCGAATGTGTCGCGATCCCCGCCGAGGATGTCGAGGCGCTGGTGGCCTTCGCCCGGGCCCAGGCGGTCGATCTGGTGGTGGTCGGGCCCGAGGCGCCGCTGGTGGCCGGGCTGGCCGACCGCTGCCGCGCCGAGGGGATCCGGGTGTTCGGGCCGTCGGCCGCCGCGGCCGAGCTGGAAGGCTCGAAGGGGTTCATGAAGGATGTCGCGGCGCGGGCCGGGATTCCCACCGCGTGGTATCAGCGTTTCCGGGATGCCGGGGCGGCCAAGGACTTCATCCGCGCCAAGGGGGCGCCGATCGTGGTCAAGACCGACGGTCTCGCCGCCGGCAAGGGCGTGGTGGTGGCGATGACCGAGGCCGAGGCCCTCGCCGCCGTCGATATGATGATGGGCGACAAGGTGTTCGGCGCCGCCGGCGACGAACTGGTGATCGAGGAATTCCTCGAAGGCGAGGAATGCAGCTTCTTCGCCTTGTGCGACGGCACCACCGCCCTGCCGCTGATCGCCGCCCAGGACCATAAGCGGGTCGGCGACGGCGACACCGGGCCGAATACCGGCGGGATGGGGGCCTATTCGCCCGCGCCGGTGGTGACGGCCGCCATCGAGGCCGAGATCGTCGCGCGCTGCATCCAGCCGCTGATGGCGACCATGGCCGAGCTGGGGCGGCCCTATGCCGGGGTGCTGTTCGCCGGGATCATGGTCACCGCCGAGGGGCCGAAGCTGCTCGAATACAACGTCCGTTTCGGCGACCCGGAATGTCAGGTGCTGATGGCCCGGCTTGAATCCGATCTGCTGCCGGTGCTGGTGGCGGCGGCCGAGGGGCGGCTCGATCAGGTCAGCCTGTCCTGGCGTGACGAGGTGGCGCTGGTGGTGGTGATGGCCGCCGCCGGCTATCCCGGCGCCTACCGCAAGGGAACGGTGATCGGCGGACTCGACCAGGCCGGCGCGGTCGAGGGCGTCACCGTGTTCCATGCCGGCACCGTGCTGAAGGACGGGCAGGTGCTGGCCAATGGCGGAAGGGTGCTGGGCGTCACCGCCGTCGGCGCCGACGTCGCCACCGCCCGCGACCGCGCCTATCGCGCCATCGACCGGCTCGCCTGGAGCGACGGGTTCTGTCGCCGCGACATCGCCTGGCGGGCGCTCGCCCGCTGACGGCCGGCGGGGGGCGAGCCCCCCGCCCGATCGCCCCCCGCCGGGCGCAAGTGGCTGGGAACGAATCCTTTTCCGCCGCCCATGACGGAAAGTTCATGCGGGATCGCTTGACAGAATACCCCCGTCCGCTTAGATCGTTGGCACTCGCCGGCTGAGAGTGCTAACAGAGCACCCGGTTCGGTGGCTGACATTGTAACGCCGTACCAAAAAGACCATACGGAGGTTTAGTCCCATGACTTTCAGACCGCTCCACGATCGCGTGGTGGTGAAGCGCCTCGACTCGGAAGAGAAGACCGCCGGTGGCATCATCATCCCCGACACCGCCAAGGAAAAGCCGAGCCAGGGCGAAGTGATCGCGGTCGGCCCGGGCGCCCGTGGCGAAGACGGCAAGCTGGTTGCGCTGGACGTGAAGGCGGGCGACCGGGTGCTGTTCGGCAAGTGGTCGGGCACCGAGGTGAAGGTTGACGGTCAGGATCTCCTGATCATGAAGGAATCCGACATTCTCGGCATTCTCGCGTAATTCGGACCAGAGGAAGCAAGAAAAATGGCTGCCAAGGAAGTCAAGTTTTCCACCGACGCCCGCACCCGTCTGCTGCGCGGTGTCGACATCCTCGCCGACGCGGTGAAGGTGACCCTCGGCCCGAAGGGTCGCAACGTCGTAATCGAGAAGTCGTTCGGCGCCCCCCGGATCACCAAGGACGGCGTCAGCGTCGCCAAGGAGATCGAGCTGGCCGACAAGTTCGAGAATCTCGGCGCCCAGCTGGTCAAGGAAGTCGCCTCGAAGACCGCCGATCTGGTCGGTGACGGCACCACTACCGCCACCGTGCTGGCCCAGGCGATCGTCCGCGAGGGCGCCAAGTCGGTGGCCGCCGGCATCAACCCGATGGATCTGAAGCGCGGCATCGACCTCGCCGTCGCCGCCGTGATCGCCGACCTCAAGACCCGCTCGCGCAAGGTTTCGACCAACGCCGAGATCGCCCAGGTCGGCACCATTTCCGCCAACGGCGAAGCCGACATCGGCAAGAAGATCGCCGAGGCGATGGAGCGCGTCGGCAACGAAGGCGTGATCACCGTCGAGGAGGCCAAGGGCCTCGACACCGAACTCGACGTGGTCGAGGGCATGCAGTTCGACCGTGGCTACACCAGCCCGTACTTCGTGACCAACGCCGAGAAGATGACCGTCGAGCTGGACAACCCGTTCATCCTGCTCCACGAGAAGAAGCTGTCCGGCCTCCAGCCGCTGCTGCCGGTGCTCGAGCAGGTGGTCCAGTCCGGCCGCCCGCTGCTGATCATCGCCGAGGACATCGAGGGCGAGGCGCTGGCCACCCTGGTGGTCAACAAGCTGCGCGGCGGCCTGAAGGTCGCGGCGGTCAAGGCCCCGGGCTTCGGCGATCGCCGCAAGGCGATGCTCGAGGACATCGCGATCCTGACCGGCGGTCAGGTCATCAGCGAAGACCTCGGCATTAAGCTCGAGAACGTCACCATCGCCGATCTCGGCACCGCCAAGCGCGTCAACATCACCAAGGAAGACACCACCATCGTCGATGGTGCGGGTCAGAAGGCCGACATCGAAGCCCGGATCAAGCAGATCCGCGCCCAGATCGAGGAGACCACCTCCGACTACGACCGCGAGAAGCTCCAGGAGCGTCTGGCGAAGCTGGCCGGCGGCGTCGCGGTGATCAAGGTCGGCGGCGCCTCGGAAGTCGAGGTGAAGGAGCGCAAGGACCGCGTCGATGACGCCCTGCACGCCACCCGCGCCGCAGTCGAGGAAGGCATCGTCGCCGGCGGCGGCGTCGCCCTGCTGCACTCGATCAAGGTGCTCGACAACCTCGCCACCACCAACGGCGACCAGAAGGTCGGCGTCGAGATCGTCCGCCGCGCCCTCCAGGCCCCGGTGCGTCAGATCGCCGACAACGCCGGCGTCGATGGCGTGCTGGTTGCCGGCAAGCTGCTGGAGCAGAAGGACGTCAATTTCGGCTTCAACGCCCAGACCGGCGAGTATGTCGATCTGATCGCGGCCGGCATCATCGACCCGACCAAGGTGGTCCGCACCGCCCTGCAGGACGCCGCTTCGGTCGCCGGCCTGCTGGTCACCACCGAGGCCCTGATCGTCGAGAAGCCCAAGAAGGACGCCGCTCCGGTTCCGGGCGCCGGCGGCATGGGCGGCATGGGCGACATGGACTTCTAAGTCCACGCCGCACCGGCCAGGAATCGCCCCCCTCCCGCACGGGAGGGGGGCTTTTTCATGTCCGCCGCCGGTTGCGATGCCCGGCCCGCCCGCTCGTTTTCCCTCATGCGCGGACTTGATCCACGCATCCAGGGGCGCCGGGGCGCCCCGCCCGGCGCTTGAGGGAGCGGTGATCGATTCCGATCACTGCGGCTTGGTATGAGCTGACCCGGGCGGGACGCGGACAAAAGAAAACCCTCTCCGCCGGAACGGTCGGGCAGGGCCGGACCGGCGAAGAGGGAGGAAGAACGCCGCCCTCCTGGGATTGGGAGGATCGGGCCGGAGGGCGTGCGTTCCCGGAAGAGGAGCCTAGCGGTCGGCGCAGTTGGGCGGCTGCGGACCCTCTCCTCTCCGGTCGGGGCCGGGGCCGGGCCGGCCGTCGGGGCCAGGACGATGGCCGCCGAAATGCGGGCCGGGATGGCCGCCCGGGATCACCAGCAGGTCATCGGCCAGCGCCTGCTGGGCCGGGGTCAGGGTCTGGTAGAATTTCAGCAACGCCGGAGCCGAGCGCCGGACCGCCTCGCCTTGGGCCTCGATCATCTTCTGCTGACGGTCGAGCCGGGCCGGCAGGGCGGTGGCCGGGGGTTGGCCGTCGGTCGGGCACAGCGCCTTGAGCGGGGCCTGGGCCGCCTTCAGCGTCTCGGACAGGCGGCGGAATTCCTCGGTCTGGGCCGGGGTCAGCCCCAGCTTGGTCTCGGTATAGGCCAGATGCGCCGCCAGCCGGGCGTCCTGGTCGGCGCAGAACGCCGCCGGGCCGGGACGCGGCATCGAATCGGCGTGGGCGGCGCCGATCGCGGCGGCCAGGGTGACCGCCAGCACGGCGGCGGGAATGAGGTGGGGGTACGGTTTCATCGCGGATCACCTTCGACAGGAAACTGCCTGATGGGATTGGTGATACCCCCCGGGGGTAACCCGACGATGTCGGGGGCGGCAACAAAAGGTAACGGTCGGTAACGACGGCGACGGGTAACGACGGCGACGAGTGTTGATTTTCCCGCGAACGCGCCCACCTGATGAGGGGTACCATGCCCATGCAGGAGGGGGAAATGACTCGGCTGGTGACGATTTTCGGCGGTTCGGGCTTCCTCGGCCGCGCCCTGGTCCGCCGCTTCGCCCAGGACGGCTGGCGGGTGCGGGTGGCGGTGCGCCATCCCGCCGCCGCCGAATTCCTGCGGCCGCTGGGCGAGGTCGAACAGATCGCGCTGGTCCAGGCCGACCTCGCCAATCCGGCCAGCGTCGCCGCGGCGGTGGCCGGGGCCGACGCGGTGATCAATCTGGTCGGCATCCTGTTCGAGACCCGCCGCCAGAGCTTCCAGGCGGTCCATGCCGACGGCGCCGCCACCGTCGCCGCCGCCACCCGCGACGCCGGGATCGGGGCGATGGTGCAGATGTCGGCGCTCGGCGTCAGCGCCGACTCGCCCGCCGCCTATGCCCGTTCCAAGGCCGCCGGCGAGGCGGCGGTGCGGGCGGCGATCCCCGGCGCCACCATCCTGCGCCCCTCGGTGGTGTTCGGCCCCGACGACGATTTCTTCAACCGCTTCGCCCGGATGGCCCAGCTGTCGCCGGTGCTGCCGGTGTTCACCGCCGACGGCTTCGAGGTCAAATGGCACGGGGCCCGGCCCGAACTCGACCTGTTCGGCGGCGGCGGGCCGCGTTTCCAGCCGGTCTATGTCGGCGACGTCGCCGCCGCCGCGCTGGCGGTGCTCGACGACCCGGCGCTGGCCGGCCGCACCTACGAACTGGGCGGGCCGACGGTCTATTCGATGAAGCAGATCATGGAACTGGTGCTGGACGGCACCGGGCTGCACCGCCCGCTGCTGCCGCTGCCGATGGGGCTGGCGATGACCCAGGCCCGGCTGTTCGAACATCTGCCGACCCCGCCCCTGACCCGCGATCAGGTGCGGATGATGCAGGCCGACAACATCCTGCGCGGCGAGGCCCCCGGCCTGGAGGCGCTGGGGATCGTGGCCACCCCGGCCGAGACGATCCTGCCCCACTATCTGCGCCGCTACGGCCCGGCCACGGCCAACTGACCCGGAGGGCACGCGGACGCGGCGATTGAGCCGGGCGGATGATTGACGGGACGGGCCGGCGACACTAGATTTTCGCCGCATCCAACCAGAGGTCGCCAGAACGGATGGTACGCGGCAAGGCGCCAGTCGTCACCGAGTTGAACGAGCGCTCGCGGGAGATCTTCCGCCGGATCGTCGAGTCCTATGTCGAGACCGGCGAACCGGTCGGATCGCGCACCCTGTCGCGCCTGCCCGACCTGCCGCTGTCGGCGGCGACGATCCGCAACGTGATGGCCGACCTTGAGGAATGCGGGCTGCTCTATGCCCCGCACACCTCGGCCGGCCGGCTGCCGACCCAGGCCGGGATGCGGATGTTCGTCAACGGCCTGCTCGAGGTCGGGCGGATCAGCGAGGAGGAGCGCACCCACATCGACCTGCAATGCCGCGCCAGCGGCCGCAGCGTCGAGCAGGCGCTGTCGGAGGCGCTGTCCACCCTGTCCGGGCTGTCGCGCTGCGCCGGGCTGGTGGTGGCGCCGCGGATCCAGCGCTCGCTCAAGCATGTCGAATTCGTCTGGCTCGGGCCGCGCCGCGCCCTGGTGGTGCTGGTGACCGAGGACGGGATGGTCGAGAACCGGATTCTCGACCTGCCCGACGGGGTCGACCGCTCGACCCTGACCGAGGCCGGCAATTACCTCAGCGCCCGCCTCGCCGGCCGCTCGCTCGACGGGGTGCGCGACGAGATCATCGCCGACCTCGACCTCCAGCGCAGCACCCTCAACGCCCTGACCCGGCGGGTGGTCGAGGCCGGGCTGGCCACCTGGACCGGCAACGACAGCGACAAGGCGCTGATCGTGCGCGGCCAGTCCCACCTGCTCGACGACGTCACCGCGGTCGAGGATCTCGAACGGATCCGCGCCCTGTTCACCGCGCTCGAAACCTCGGAACAGTTCCTGCGGCTGGTCGAGCTGACCCGCGACGCCGACGGGGTGCAGATCTTCATCGGCGCCGAGAACGAGCTGTTCGGCGTCACCGGCTGCGCGATGATCGTCGCCCCCTACCGCGATTCGCGCGAACGGATCGTCGGCGCGATCGGGGTGATCGGACCGCAGCGGATCAATTACGCCCGCATCATTCCCATGGTCGATTACACCGCCAAGGTGGTCGGCCGCATCATCGGACAATCCTGACAATCGAGGACAGCGCATGACCGAGGACCAGACCAGCGAACAGCCGGCCGAGGCCAGCCCGACGGCCGGGAACGAGCCGGCGGCTCCCGCCGCCGAGGCTCCCGCCGCGGCTTCCGACCCCGCCGCCGAGCGGATCGCGGCGCTGGAGGCCGAGTTGGCCAAGCTCAAGAACGACCTGCTCTATGCCCATGCCGACACCGAGAACGTCCGCCGCCGCCTGACCCAGCAGGCCGAGGATCGCGGCAAGTTCGCGGTGGCCAACATCGCCAAGGACGTGCTGTCAGTGGCCGACAACCTGCGCCGGGCGCTCGACGCGGTGCCGGCCGAGGCGCGCGAGGGCGACGCGGCGGTCGCCTCGCTGGTGGTCGGGGTCGAGATGACCGAGCGCGAGCTGCTCGCCACCTTCGAACGCCACGGCATCCGCAAGGTGGTGGCCAAGGGCACCCGCTTCGATCCCAACCTGCATCAGGCGATGATGGAGGTCGAGGAGCCCGGCCAGATCGAGGGCACGGTGGTGACCGAGCTCCAGACCGGCTACACCCTGCACGATCGCCTGCTGCGCCCGGCCCTGGTCGGCGTCGCCAAGGGCGGCCCCAAGGCCGGCGGCGGCAATCTCGACACCTCGGCCTGACCGCTCCGTCCCGGGTTCCCCCCGGCCCCGCTCCGCCCCGGCGGTGGCGGGGACTGGGGTGGTTACCCGATGATAACCGGAGATGGCGGCCAGATTCCCTCTGTCGCGGCGTGGCGAAGCCGCTATGATCGCCCCATCCCGGTCCTGACCTGACGAGGAGACGGCAGGCGATGTTCGACGACCCGGCTGCGGCGCGCAGCCTGACCCCCCGCACCGATCGGATCGAGGCGCGGGCCAGCGGTCTGCTCGGCGATTGCCGCCGCGCGTTCCACGCCTTCGCCGCCCTCAACGAGCTGGCGGAAAATCTTCGCGTCCTGTCGCTCAACGCCGAACTGGCCGCCGGCCGGGCCGGCGACAAGGGGCGCGCGGTCCGCGCCCTGACCCAGTACACCCGCGAACTGGTCAACCGGCTGGCCCAGCTCCAGGACGAGATGGAAGCACTGCGCGGACGCACCTTCGCCCTGTCCTCGACCGTGCTGCGCGGCCTGCAACAGATGGCGCTGTTCGAGCAATCCTGCGCCCTGTCGCTGCGCCATGACGGCGAGGACGGCGTCGCCGGCCGCGCCTTCCTCGACGCCAGCGCCACCATGGTCGAAACCCTCGACGGGATGGCGCTGACCGTGCGCGACCTCGCCCGCCGCGCCCATGCGATCGAGGAGGTGGTCAGCCAGTCGGATTCGATCGCCACCAACATCGCGATCGAGGCCGCCGCCGCCGGCAGCCACGAAAAGGAATTCCGCACCGTCGCCGAGACCATGCGGCGTTATGTCGAGGAATTGCGCCAGATGATCGACGAGGCGGCCGACGCGGTGCGCCGGGCCGGCGATCGCGGCGAGGCGCTGCGCCGTCTCAGCCTCGACACCCTGGACGAACTGAAGGGCGTCGGCTGACCCCCGCCGCCAGGAAAGGGTTCCCCTCCGAATGAAGTGCTTTTCCCTGTTCCGCCGCGAGGATCACAGCTGGCAGGCGTTCGGCCAGGACGCCGACAAGCCCGACCGCGTCATCGACACCAACCAGTATCTGGTCCGCTCGGGCGACGCGGCGATCCTGCTTGATCCGGGCGGGATCGAGGTGTTCCCGGCGATGCTGGCGGCGCTGACCCGCGAGATCGCGGTCGAGGAGATCAAGGCGCTGTTCCTGTCGCACCAGGATCCCGACATCGGCTCGTCGCTGCCGCTGTGGCGGCGGGTGTGCCCGCCCGGCCTGACCGTCTATCTGCCCTGGCTGTGGGAAGGCTTCGTCTCGCATTTCGACCGCGAGGCCACCTTCACCCGCATCCCCGACGAGGGGATGGAGATCGCCCTGTCGCCCGCGCTGAAGCTGCGGCTGCTGCCGGCGCATTACCTGCATTCCTCGGGCAATTTCCACGTCTACGACCCGGCGGCGCGGATCCTGTTCTCGGGCGATGTCGGCACCGCGCTGTTCCCCGACGGCCAGCGCCCCAACGGCATCTACGTCACCGATTTCGCCCGCCACATCCCGGCGATGGAGCCGTTCCACCGCCGCTGGATGCCCTCGCCCGCCGCCCGCGACGCCTGGATCGAACAGGTGTCGCGGCTCGAGATCGACATCCTCGCCCCCCAGCACGGGCTGGTGTTCCGGGGCGACGACGTCAAACGCTTCCTCGACTGGTTCGCCGGCCTCGACCTCGCCGCCGGCCTCGGCGCGTTCCGGCACGCGGCGACATAAGCGGGGCTGCCGCCCCGCACCCTGCTCGGGGAGCCAAGCTCCCCGAACCCCTCCCTTTTTATCGATAAAATCAAAGGGGGTCCGGGGCATCGCCCCGGCCGGGCCCGCGGGCGGGAGCCCGCGTAACTCATTGGTATTGCGCGCGAAGCGCGCGGTCGGGAGCCCGCCTCTACACCAGCAGCAGCGCGCCGCCCTCGGTTTCGGCCAGGAAGGTGACCAGCCCGCCCGGCGCCAGGGTCACGTCGCGGCGCAGATCGGCCTCGGTCAGCCCCAGCGCCCGCAGCCCCATCTCGCACACCATCAGCCGCGCCCCCAGCGCGGCGCAGGCGGCCAGCAATTCCTCGAACCCGGCGACGCCCCGGGCGCACAGCGCGGCGTCGGCCTCGGCCGGGGACGGCTGGCCCGGCAGAACGGCGAGACGGGTCCAACCATCGGCCGCCTCCAACGCCCGCACCGCCGCCATGCTGAACATCAGGGTGACCGGGCGGTTGACCGCCAGGGCAGCGGCGGCAATCGCCAACCCGTAATGCACCCGGTCATAGAGGCCGGATTCGACCAGCAGCCCCAGTTTCTCAGCCATGGCCGCCGCAGACCGGGCAGGCTGGATCGGGCGGCAGGCGGACGATGCTGACCCGGGCCGACAGCGCGTCGTAGCGCAGCAGCCGGCCGGCCAGGCTGTCGCCGATCCCGAGCAGTTCCTTGACCACCTCGATCGCCTGCATCGCCCCCAGCGCCCCGGCGACCGCCCCCAGCACCCCAGCCTCGGCGCAGCTGGGGCCGTCGCCGCCGGTGGCCTCGGCCGGATGGAGGCAGCGATAGCACGGCCCGCCGGGGCGGAAGGTGGCGAGCTGGCCCTCGAAGCGGCGGATCGCCGCCGATACCAGGGTCCGGCCGGCGCGGCGGCAGGCATCGTTGACCAGGAAGCGGGTGGCGAAATTGTCCGAACCGTCGGCGACCACATCCTGGTCGGCGACCAGGGCGGCGACGTTGGCCTCGCTCAGCCGCTCGCGCCGGGCGATCAGCCGCACATCGGGATTGAGGGCGGCGATGCTGGCCACCGCGCTGTCGACCTTGGCCTGCCCCAGCCGCTCGGTATTGTGCAGCACCTGCCGTTGCAGGTTGGACAGTTCGACCACGTCGTCATCGACCACCGTCAGGGTGCCCACCCCGGCGGCGGCGAGATAGAGGATCAGCGGCGAGCCGAGCCCGCCCGCCCCGACCACCAGCACCCGCGACTGGAGCAGCCGGGCCTGACCGACCCCGCCGATCTCGGGCAGCAGGATGTGGCGGGCGTAGCGGTGGGTCTGCGCCTCGGTGAAATCGAGCCCGCTCACGATCCGATCAGCTCGATCAGGGCGCGCACGGTGTTCTCCGCGCCGTCGGCGATGGTGGCGATCGGCGAGGACAGCATGTAGCAGGGCGAGGTCGCCAGCTTGCGGGCGCGATCGACCACCACCTCGGCCCGGCCGGCGACACGGTGGCGGGCGCCGGCCGCCTCGATCGCGGCAGCGGTGGCGGGATCGTCGCCGATGGTCAGCTCGACCCCGTCGCCGAGGATCCGCGCCAGCACCGCCGGGGCGATGCACAGCGCGCCGACCGGCTTGCCGGCCGCCACCATCGCCCGCACCGCGCGCTCGACCCCGGGATCGACCGTGCAGGCGGCCCCCTCGGTGGCGAAGCTGCTGAGATTCTTGGCCGCGCCGAAGCCGCCGGGCAGGATCAGCGCGTCGGCCTCGGCCGGATCGAACGTCGCCAGATCGGCGATCTGGCCCCGGGCGATGCGGGCGGATTCGACCAGGACGTTGCGGCTTTCGCCCTGGGCGACCTGCCCGGAGAGATGGTTGACCACATGCATTTGCGGACGGTCGGGCGCATAGCAGCGATAGCGGCCGCCCAGGCGGTCGATCGCCAGCAGGGTCAGGACCGCTTCATGGATCTCGCTGCCGTCGAACACGCCGCAACCGGACAGGATCACGGCGAAGCGCGGATGCTGGGTCATCGAAACCTCCCTGTTGGCGCCGGGCTGGCGGCCGATTATACGAATTCCCGCCGCCGGGGCCATGGTCTATCCTTGCCGCCACTCTTTCCGGACTTGCCCAGGAGGCCCGCATGACCCGCGCCTACGACCGGCTCGAAACCCGCTTCCACCAGGCCTCGGTGATCGGCGACGCCCTGTCGATGCTGCACTGGGACATGGCGACGATGATGCCGGACGGCAGCGCCGAATCCCGCGCCGAGCAGATCGCGGTGCTGCGCGGCCTGCACCACCAGATCCTGGCCGCCCCCGACCTGCCCGATCTGCTCGACGCCGCCGGGGCCGAAGACCTGGAGGACTGGGAACGCGCCAATCTGGCCGAGATGCGGCGCGACTGGGTCCATGCCGCCGCGCTGCCGCCGGCCCTGGTCGAGGCCCTGGCCCGGGCCGAAGCCGCCTGCGAGATGGCGTGGCGCGAGGCCCGCGCCAACGCCGATTTCCCGGCGGTACTGCCGACCCTGCGCCCGCTGCTCGGGCTGGTGCGCGAGGTGGCGGCGATCAAGGCCGAGCGGCTGGGGGTCGATCCCTATGACGCCCTGCTCGACCAGTACGAGCCGGGCGGGCGCGCCGCCGCGATCGAGGCGGTGTTCGACCCGCTCGAAGCCTTCCTGCCCGGCTTCCTGGCCGAGGTGCTGGAGGCGCAGCGGCGCAACCCGCCGCCGGCCGCGCCGCCCGGCCCGTTCCCGGTCGAGCGTCAGCGGGCGCTGGGGATCGAGATGATGACCCGGCTCGGCTTCGATTTCAGCCATGGCCGGCTCGACGTGTCGCACCATCCATTCTGCGGCGGCCATGCCGAGGACACCCGCATCACCACCCGCTACGACACCGCCGATTACGCCTCGGCCCTGCTCGGGGTGATCCACGAGACCGGCCACGCCCTCTACGAGTTCGGCCTGCCCGGCGGCCGCTGGCGTCACCAGCCGGTCGGCCGCGCCCGGGGGATGGTGCTGCACGAATCCCAGTCGCTGCTGTTCGAGATGCAGGTGGCCCGTTCGCGCCCGTTCGTCGCCTTCGCCGCGCCGCTGATCCGCGCCGCCTTCGACGGCGCCGGACCGGACTGGACCGAGGAGGCGCAGTACCGGCGCGGCATCGCCGTCAGCCCCGGCTTCATCCGGGTCGAGGCCGACGAGGTGACCTACCCCGCCCATGTCATCATCCGCACCCGGCTGGAACGGGCGCTGATCGCCGGCACGATGGATCTCGACGACCTGCCGACCGCCTGGGGCGAGGGCTATCGCCGCCTGCTCGGCCTGACCCCGCCCGACGACGCGGTCGGCTGTCTCCAGGACATCCACTGGTACAGCGGGTCGTGGGGTTATTTCCCCACCTACACCCTGGGGGCGATGGCCGCCGCCCAATTGTTCGACGCCGCCCGCCGCGCCCTGCCCGAGCTGGAGGCCGGACTGGCCCGGGGCGAGGTGCGGCCGCTGCTCGACTGGCTGCGGGGCGCGATCCACCAGCGCGGCTCGTCGGGCTCGACCGCCGAGCTGCTGACCGCCGCCACCGGCCGCCCGCTCGACCCGGCGGTGTTCGTCGCCCATCTGCGCCGGCGCTATCTGCCATGAGGCCGATGTTCTTTTTCGGCACCCTGATGGACCCCGACGTGCTGGCGACGGTGCTGGGCCATCCGCTCGACGGCCTGACCATCGCCCCGGCGACGGTGCGCGGCCAGTTGCGCCGGCACGTCGCCGGCCGCTCCTATCCGATGCTGGTGCCGCATCCCGGCGGCCGGGTCGAGGGCCATCTGGTCGAGGGTCTCGATCCCGACGACCGCGCCCGCCTCGCCTATTACGAGGGATGGGAATATGACGTCGGCCCGGTCGCGGTGACCGCCGCCGACGGCCGGACGGTGACGGCGGAGATGTATGTCTGCCCGCCCGAGGTGGCGGCCGACCGCCGCCCCTGGCGGCTCGACCGCTGGCAGAGCGTGCACAAGGCCGGCTACCTGCCGCGCCTGCGCCGGCTGATGGCCGGCTTCGAAACCGGCGGTCCACGTCCGCCGCTGTCTCCCGGCGCCGTTCGAGGCCACCGCGCCGCCTAAGACGGGCTCCGCCCGCGCCCGCCAAGGGCCGCAAGGCCCTTGGAACCCATTGGGAGTCGGGCGCGGACCGGCCTTTCAGCTTGGGCGCGGGTATTTGCCGCGCGAAGGGCAAGGAAGGGGTTCCAAGGGCCTTGCGGCCCTTGGCGGGCGCGGGCAGAGCCCGCGTAACGCGTCGGGATGGCTCAGCGCTTGATCCCGCAGGCCTTGTCGGCGGCGGCGAGGGCGGTGCCGAAGCCGTTGAGAGGGATGGTGGCGCTGAGGGCCGCCCCCTTGGCCGGGGTGGCATGCAGCGAGGCATCCTTGGCCTTGCGCAGGGCGGCGATGATCGCCTTGTCGGTATCGGCGTCGCGCGCCCAGGCCCGGTCGCCCCGGGTGAACAGGACGTGCTTGACGGTGCCGATCTGGAGTTCGACGTCGGATTCCTTCTTGAAGCCGTAGCTGCCGTTGAGGCTGACCTCGTCCTGGCTCTTGGCACCGGGGCGATGGGTGACGATCAGGAAGGTCGAGGTCTTGCCGCTTTCGCCGCCGGTGACCTTGGTGGCGGCGGCGGCGAGATAGCAGGTCTTGGCGGCGCCATCGCCATAGGCGAAGGCCTCCCACGATCCGAAGCTGCCCAGGCGCTTGGACGCATCCGCCGCGGCCTTGTCCGCGGCGACGGCGGGGCCGAGCAGCCACAGCAGCGAGAGCGCGACAACGGTGGCGAGACGGGAGATCATCGGCGGCCTCCAGGAGGAAGAAAAAGAATCAAAAGGGCCCAACCTCTCGGCCGGGCCCTTCGACAGGGTCGTGTCGTTGCCCGGTTTAGGGCAGGACGATCTCGACGCGACGGTTCTGCGGCTCGCGGACGCCGTCGGCGGTGGCGACCAGCGGCGAGGACTTGCCCTTGCCGACCACGTCGATCTGCGACGCCGGGATGCCCTGCTTGACCAGCTCGGCCTTGACCGCGTTGGCGCGGTTGACCGACAGACGCTGGTTGTAACGCTCGCTGCCCGACAGGTCGGTGTGACCGGTCAGCTCGATGCGGGCGGCACCGGTGGTGCGGGCGGTGGTGGCGGCCTGCTGGATGATGCGCGAGGCTTCCGGGGTGATGGCGGTCTTGTCGAAGTCGAAGAACACCATGAAGTTACGCTTGGCCGCGACCGGCTTCGGCGCCGGCGGGACATAGGCCGGGGCCGGCGGCGGGGCCGGCGGGGCGGCGATCGGCTCGGGCGCCGGCTGCGGCGCGGAACCGAACTTGTAGGTGAAGCCGACCAGCACCGCGTGGTCGTGATACTCGTTGCTCAGACGGGTGCCCGGCGCGACGACATTGGCCTTGGTGTCGTAGTCGAGGGTCGAGAAGTAGCGGTACTGCGCCTTGAGGGCGACGTTGTGGGCGACATCGACACCGACGCCGGCGAAGCCCTGATAGGCGAACTGCCAGTCGTCGCCGTGATAGACCTTGGTGCCGTTGACGGTCACGCTGCCGGCATCGACATTGGCGACACCGACGCCGACGCCGACGAAGGGATGCACACGGGATTCGGGCAGGAATTCGTAGATACCGTTGACCATCGGGGCGATGACGGTGGTGCTGCCATGGGCGGCGCGGCCATCGGTCTTGTCGACCCCGTTGTCACGCCAGCTCAGTTCGCCTTCGACCTTCCACGGGCCGAACGCGTAACCGGCCTGACCGGCGGCCAGCCAGCCGGTGTCCGAGGTCACCTTGTGGCTCGCGCCGCTCGACGACGAGGTCTTGTTGTCCTCAAGAAAGCTGGCACCGACATCGGCGCCAACATACCACTGGGCATGGGCCAAAGCCGGCATCGCGACAACCGCCGCGGCGGTGGCAAGCATGATCTTGAGATGTTTCATTGGGCAACCTTCCCGACATAGAACAAAGCCGCCGCATCCCGCACGGCAACAGGGCTGGTATAGCGCACGGCGCGAGGGAGCGGCAAGCCACCCGCCCGCCATCGCGGGCGGTTCGGGCGCGACCGTGGCAGATCGGCAACAGTGTGCCGCCCACCCCGGGGGGACGGGAACGCCGGGGCCGGGCCCCGGCGCGCCGTCACGACGCCGACGGCGGAGCCGGCGTCGCGGAGGTTTCGCCCCCCTCCCGCGCCGCCTTGGCCTCCAGACGATGGAAGGCGCTGAGGGCGGTGGGGATGGTGGCGAGATAGGTGATGCCCATCGCCGACAGGGTCAGCCAGGGCTCGGTGACGAGAAACGCGGCCACCAGCCCGACCAGCAACAGGATCGGCAGCACCCACTTGTGGGGGATGCGAACCTTCTTGAAGGAAAAGGTCGGGATCTTGCTGACCATCAGGAACGACACGCCGAGCAGCACCACCGCGACGATCGGGGTGCGGTCGAAGAAGCCGCCGCCGAACTGAATGGTCAGAATCAGCGGCAGCAGCACCAGACCGGCGGCGGCCGGCGCCGGAACTCCGGTGAAGAAGTTCGAGGCGTAGGACGGCAGGCCCGGATCACCGATCATGGTGTTGAACCGGGCCAGCCGCAGCGCGCAGCAGACCGAAAAAAGCAGGACCAGCGCCCAGCCGAACCCCCCGGCGTCACGCATGGTCCAGAAATACAGCACCATCGCCGGGGCGACCCCGAAACTGACGAAGTCCGACAGCGAGTCGAGCTCGGCGCCGAATTTCGAGGTGCCGTGCAGCAACCGGGCCACCCGGCCGTCGAGCCCGTCGAGGATCGCGGCCAGGACCGTGGAGATCACCGCCTCCCGCCACAGACCGTGGGCGGCAAAGCGGATCGAGGTCAGCCCGGCGCAGAGCGCCAGCAACGTCATGACGTTGGGAATGAGCCGCTTCACCGACAGGCCGGGGATGCGGGGCTGGCGCTTGCGAGGAAACATCAGCGGGTCTCGAACGGACGCGCGGGTTCGCTGGAGGCGAGGTCGGTCAGCACGGTCTCACCGCCGACCACCGACTGGCCCGGCGCGACCTGCACCACCGAACCGGCCGGCAGGTAGAGATCGATCCGGTTGACGAAGTGGCTGGTGAAGGTGGTGAAATCGGCCCCCTTCAGGCTGCAGAACGGACCCTTGCACCCTTCCTTGTCGCACAGGGCGATCTTCTCGCCCTTGAAGCGGCGGATCAGGCGGTCGAGGATCGGCTTGAACGGCTCGATCGAGAACTGAAGCACGCCGAAACGCTCGCCGGCGGCCACGGTCTGGCCCTCTTCGAGGCCCAGGGCGACGTCACGGCCGATCGCGCCGGCATAGGTCACCACCGCCACGGTCTTGCCGCCGGCCCCGGCGAACGCGACGCTGGCGCGGGTGTTTTCCGCCTCGACCTCGGGCAGCGAGGTGACGTGGTACTTGCCCTCGACCAGCACCGCCTTGGTGACGGTGGCGTCGAACGGCGCGCGGGCGATCTGCACCGCGCCAAGCCCCCGCAGCACGGTCACACGCGGCAGCGCCTGCCCGCCCAGGCCGAGTTCGGCCGGCGGAACCGCCTGATCGATCGAACCGACGGTGCCATCGACCGCGGCGACGATCAGGCCGTCACGGGTCGGGGTGACGCGCTTGGGGTCGCGGAAGAACCACACGGTCCACAGCGTGGCGAAGAAGCCGAGCCAGCCGAGCAGGCTCCAGATATGGCCGATGATGTAGGCAATCACCGCAACGATGGCGATGAAGGGCCAACCGGCGCGATTGATGGGAAAGGAAAGATGTTTGGCTAGAGTCTTGAGGTCCTGGGTTGACATGGACACCCTCCGGATCATGAGTCCCCCCCGGATGGTCCGGGGCAACGCTCCTTATACCGCCGGGACAGGGGGTTTTCATCTCGAAAACGCCCGCTGCGGCGGGGCAGGCCCCGCCGTTCCGGGGTCGAAACCGTCGCCGCCTCAGCGCGAGGGGACGGTAAAGACCTGACCCGGATAGATCAGGTCGGGATCACGAATGCGATCGCGGTTGGCGGCGAAGATCGCGGTATAGGACACACCCTGGCCGTAGACCCGCCGGGCGATCCGCCACAGCGAGTTGCCGGGGGCCACCACCACCTCGCCGTCGCGCAGATGCAGCAGCGGCTCGCCGGCGGTCCACACCACCTCGACCCGGGCCAGCACCTTGGCGCGGCCATCGACCAGATCGGCCCGCACCCGGTGCGAACCGTCGCCCGGCCGCGCGGCGGCGATGCGCCAGCCGCCCTCGGCGTCGGCCTCGCCGCCGGCAAGGAAACGGTCGTCGAGATAAAGCTGGATCCGCCCCCCGGCCGGCGCCCGGCCCGACACCACCCAGTGGCCGCGTTCGTCGTGATCGATCAGATCGAGGCTGAGACCGCCGCTGAGCGCGCCTTCGGGCCCCTGCAACAGGGCGCTGCCGCCGGTCGGGGCCGATTTCAGCGCCAGCGCCGGACCGCTGCCCGGCTCGGGCACCACCAGCACCACCGGCTCGCCGGTTTCCAGCACCTCGCCGTCGGGACCGGTGGCGCGCAGGCGCAGCTCGCGCGCGCCGGGCGGCAGGGCCCCGGCCGGGACGAACACCCATTCGCCGCGTCCGTCGGCGGTGACCCGCCCCAGTTCGGCGGCGCCGTCGAAGATCTGGACCAGGGCTCCGGGCTGGGCCCGGCCGGCCAGCACCGCATTGCCCTCGGCGCCGACGCGGACCACGTCGAAGGAGGGGCGGCGCGCCTCGGCCACCGCGACGGGGGCGGGCGCCGGCGCCGGGGCGGTGGTGGCGGGGGGCGGGGGATCCTCGCGCTCATGCTGGAAAGCCAGCAGCGCGGCAACGGCCGCGACGGCAAGTCCGATAACGGCGATCAGGGTGGGCCGGGTCAACAGAGCCTCGACTGGCGATGGCGGATACGAGCAACAACCGACCCCGGCGACACTATCAGGTTGCCGTCCGGCTGTCACGACCCCCCAAGCGGCCAGGGCGCGCCCGCCCGCCTTGGCAACGAGGACGGGCAGGCCTATCCTCGACCGCGTTCCCGCCCCCCGCCGGAGACCCGCCGATGTCCATCCCCTCCCCCCTCACCCCCCGCCGCGTCCAGGTCTGGGACCTGCCGGTCCGCCTGTTCCACTGGACGCTGGCCGTCCTGTTCGCGGTGCTGTGGCTGAGCGGCCACAACGGCGCCCTGGCGCTGCATCTCAGCGCCGGAACCCTGCTGCTGACCCTGGTGCTGTTCCGCCTCGCCTGGGGCGTCGGCGGCAGCTTCACCGCCCGCTTCACCAGCTTCGTGCGCGGCCCGGCGGCGGTGCTGGCCTATCTGCGCGACCACCGCGCCGCCGGGATGTGGCCCGGCTTCGGCCACAACCCGCTCGGCGGCTGGAGCGTCAGCGTGCTGCTCGGCCTGCTGCTGCTCCAGGCGACCAGCGGGCTGTTCACCACCGACGACATCGCCACCGACGGCCCGCTGGCCTGGGCGGTGTCGGGCGCCACCGTCAAGACGCTGTCGAGCCTGCACCGCCTCGGCGGCTGGGTGCTGCTCGGGCTGGCCGGGCTGCATGTCGCGGCGATTCTTTATTACCGCTTCGGCCGCGACCAGGACCTGATCACCCCGATGATCGGCGGCGACACCGAGCTTGATCCCGACATTGCCGCCCGCGCCGAGGCGGCGCCGCACGCGCCGGTCACCCGCGCCCTCGGCCTGCTGATCCTCGCCGCCCTGCTGGTCTATGGCGGGCTGGCGATCTGGGGCAGATAGGCGCCGCCCCCGCGCAATCCGGCGGTTTTGCTTGCCAGGACGGCGCGGGGTGGTGTATGGGACCGCCTTTCGGCGCGGCACCCCTGGAGGCCGCGCCCTTTGTCCTGTCAGGAGAGAACCGAAATGTCCGATGCGATCATCATCGCTGCCGAGCCGCGCGAGCTGAGCGGAAAGGGGGCCGCCCGCGCCGTTCGTCGTACCAAGAAGATTCCCGGCGTCATCTATGGCGAGAAGAAGCCCGCCACCCTGATCCAGCTCGACCCCCGCGCGCTGTGGGCCCAGCTGCACAAGCCCGGGTTCTTCACCCAGCTGTTCACCATCGACCTCGGCAACGGCGTCTCCGAGCGCGCCCTGGCCCGTGACGTCCAGTTCCATCCGGTCACCGACCAGCCGCTGCACGTCGATTTCCTGCGCGTGTCGGCCGATCACGCCGTTCACGTCAAGGTGCCGGTCCACGTCGTCAACGAGGACAAGTGCCCGGGCGTCAAGAAGGGCGGCGTGGTCAATGTCGAGCTGCACGAGATCGAGCTGACCTGCAATCCCGAGGCGATCCCGCACCAGATCGAGATCGACCTGTCCGGCGTCGAGATCGGCCATTCGATCCACCTGAAGGACATCGCCCTGCCGGCCGGCGCCAAGCCGTACCATCTGGCGAACGAAGTCACCGTGATCTCGATCTCGGCCCCGACCGTCGCCGCCGCCGGCGAGGAAGCCGCCGCGGCCGAGCCGGCCGCCCCGGCCACCCCGGACGCCAACGCCTGAGATGTGGCTGCTGGTGGGACTGGGCAATCCCGGCCCGGACTACGCCAGAACGCGCCATAACATCGGCTTCATGGCGGTGGACGAGATCGTCCGCCGCCATGGCTTCGGCCCATGGCGGTCGCGCTTCCAGGGCGAGACCGCCGAGGGCACGGTCGGCGGCGAAAAGGTGCTGGCGCTGAAGCCGGCCACCTTCATGAACCTGTCCGGCCAGGCGGTGGCGGCGGCCAGCCGCTTCCTCAAGATTCCCCCCGCCGGGATCCTCGTCCTGCATGACGAGATGGATCTGCCCCCCGGCCGGCTGCGCGTCAAACGCGGCGGCGGCGCCGGTGGCCATAACGGCCTCAAGAGCATCGATTCCCATCTCGGCCCGGACTATCTCCGGGTCCGGCTCGGCATCGGCCATCCCGGCGACCGCGACCGGGTCACCGGCTATGTGCTGTCGGCCTTCGCCAAGGCCGACGAGGCGTGGCGCACCCCGCTGCTCGACGCGGTGGCCGAGGCGCTGCCGCTGCTGCTGTCCGGCGACGAGCCCGGCTTCATGAACCGGGTGACGGTGCAGACCCGCCCGCCCAAACCCAAGACCGAACGGCCCGCCCCGGCCGAGGGCGCGCCCGCGCGCGCCACGACGGCGCCGGCCGCGCCGGCCGGCCGGGCGGCGTCCCCCGATGGCGCCCTTGCCGAGGCTCTGCGCGCCGCCCTCAGCAAAAACCCGAGCAAGGACTGACCCCCCATGGGCTTCAATTGCGGCATCGTCGGCCTGCCCAACGTCGGCAAGAGCACCCTGTTCAACGCCCTGACCGAGACCGCCGCCGCCCAGGCGGCCAATTACCCGTTCTGCACCATCGAGCCGAATGTCGGCCGGGTGGCGGTGCCCGATCCCCGGCTCGACCGGCTGGCGGAACTGGCCAAGAGCCAGAAGACCATCCCGACCCAGCTTGAATTCGTCGACATCGCCGGTCTGGTGCGCGGCGCCAGCAAGGGCGAGGGGCTCGGCAACCAGTTCCTCGCCAACATCCGCGAGGTCGATGCCATCGTCCACGTCCTGCGCTGTTTCGAGGACGGCGACATCACCCATGTCGAGGGCAGCGTCGATCCGGTGCGCGACGCCGAGACGATCGAGACCGAGCTGATGCTGGCCGATCTCGATTCGCTCGAACGCCGCATCGTCCCGCTGGAAAAGAAGGCCAAGAACAACGACAAGGACGCCAAGGCCCAGGTCGAGGTGATGACGCCGCTGCTGGCCGCGCTGCGCGCCGGCAAGCCGGCCCGCACCGTCGGCTTCGACGACGAGGAGCAGCGCCGCATCCTGCGCACCCTCGGCCTGATGACCAGCAAGCCGGTGGTCTATGTCTGCAATGTCGAGGAGGCCGCGGCCGCCACCGGCAACGCCTTCTCCGAGCGGGTCGCCGCCTTCGCCGCCGCCGAGGGCAACACCCATGTGGTGATCTCGGCGGCGATCGAGGCCGAGATCGCCCAGATGGGCACCGCCGAGGAACGGGCCGAGTTCCTGGAAACCCTCGGCCTGGGCGAGACCGGGCTGGCCCGGGTGATCCGCGCCGGCTACGACCTGCTGCACCTGCTGACCTTCTTCACCGTCGGCCCCAAGGAGGCCCGCGCCTGGACGGTGCAGAAGGGCGCCAAGGCGCCTCAGGCCGCCGGGGTGATCCACACCGATTTCGAACGCGGCTTCATCCGCGCCGAAACCATCGCCTTCGAGGATTTCGTCGCCTGCGGCAGCGAGGCCGCCGTCAAGGAAGCCGGCAAGATGCGGCTGGAGGGCAAGGAATACCTTGTCCAGGACGGCGACATCTTCCACTTCCTGTTCAACGTCTGACCCGGCGGCCGCCGGCCCCGCCGGCGGCCTATTCCTCGACCGGCGGCTCCGGCAGGGCGAAGGCGCGGTCGTGATCGAGGCTCGGCACCTTGCGCCGGGCCTCCAGCACCTTCAACGGATCGATTTCCGCCATCACCCAGCCCGGCCGCTCCAGCGCGTCGGCGAGGATCTCGCCCCAGGGCGAGACGATCAAAGCGTGGCCATAGGTCTGCCGGCGCGGGCTGTGGTCGCCGCACTGGGCCGGGGCGAACACGTAGCAGCCGGTCTCGATCGCCCGGGCGCGCAGCAGAACGTGCCAGTGGGCCTTGCCGGTGGTGCGGGTGAAGGCGGCCGGCACCGCCAGGAACAGGCAGCCGGCCTGGGCCAGGGCGCGGAACAGGTGGGGAAAGCGCAGGTCGTAGCACACCGACAGGCCGAGCCGGCCCCAGGGCAGATCGACCGCCACCGCCCGGTCGCCCGGGGTGAAGGTCGAGGATTCACGGTAGCTCTCGCCCAGGCCGAGATCGACATCGAACATATGGATCTTGTCGTAGCTGGCGCGGACCACGCCCGACGGATCGATCACATAGGAGCGGTTGGCGATCATCCCGTCGTCGAGCAGCACATGCAGGCTGCCGATGTGCAGCCAGACATCGATCTCGCGGGCGAGATGGCGAAAGAACGCCAGCGCCCGGTTCTCCGGCTCCGGCTCGGCGTTCAGCACCAGCGCGGTGCGGCCGGATTCCATCATCGCCACGTTCTCGGGCATCAGCACCAGATCGGCCCCGGCGGCGCGGGCCTCGACCGCCTGGGCGGCGGCGGCCTCGCAATTGGCCATCAGGTTGTTGCCGGCGGTGACCTGGATGCAGGCGGCCTTGAACGGACTCATGCGGGGACCTCCTCGCGGGGGCAATCATCGGGGAAGGCGTCGAGACGGCCGAGCGCCTGGGCCACGCCGATCGCCGCCGCCACCGCGACGTTGAGCGAGCGCACGCCGGCCGCCATCGGAATCCGCAGCCGGGCCGCCGCCGCCGCCGCCACCTCGGCCGGCACCCCGCCGCTTTCGCGCCCGACCATCAGGGTGTCGCCGGGGGCGAAGGCGAAACGGTCGTGGCGCGCCTCGCCCGCCGTGGTGAGCAGCACCAGCCGCCGCCCGTCCCCGGCCAGCGCCCGGGCGAAGGCCTCCCAGGAAGGATGTCGCGTGATCCGCGCCGTTTCGATATAATCCATCCCGGCTCTTTTCAACTTCCGGTCATCGAAGACGAACCCGCAGGGTTCGATCACGTCGAGGCCGAGGCCGAAGCAGGCCGACAGGCGGATCAGGGTGCCGGCGTTCTGGGGAATATCCGGCTGGAACAGGGCAAGCCGAAGCGGCTCGCGCGGGCAGATTTCCTGGCGGATCGCGCTCGGCAACGAAAAATCTCCTTGCGCCACGATCGGGCAACGAACGTGCGCCGATCGACTGGCCCCGGCGCGGGAATAGAGTATCATGGCGGCTTGGCCCGGCGCCGAGAGGGCTGTTGAAACGGGCCGACCATTGTGTTTAATAGTCTCGCTTCCGCGGGCCAACAAGAGGATTTGAAATGGCTGATACGGCAAAGAATGCCCAGCCCTCGGCGGCGGACGGGCAGACGCGGCGGGATTTCCTGCTGCAGGCCGCGTCCACCGTCGGCGTGGTCGGGACGGGCTTCGCCCTGTGGCCGTTCGTGCACAGCATGAACCCGGCCGCCGACACCCTGGCGCTGTCCACCACCGATGTCGACCTGTCGGCGATCAAGCCGGGTCAGGCCATCACCGTGATGTGGCGTGGCGCTCCCGTGTTCGTGCGTCACCGCACGGCCGAGGAGATCGCCGCCGCCCAGAACACCGAGGTGTCGCAGTTGCGCGATCCCCAGGCCGATTCGATTCGAGTGAAGAATCCGGACTGGCTGATCGTCGTCGGCATCTGCACCCATCTGGGCTGTGTGCCGCTGGGGCAGAAGCCGACCGACCCCCGGGGGGAATGGGGGGGCTGGTTCTGCCCGTGTCACGGTTCGCAATATGATACTTCGGGTCGCATCCGCAAGGGACCGGCGCCGAAGAACCTTGCCGTACCGGCCTATCAATTCACCACCGACACCACCGTGCGGATCGGCTGAGGGGGACCGTCATGAGTGGCACCAAAAGCAACAACGCGGTGGTCAACTGGATCGAAGATCGTCTGCCGATCTTCTCGGTCCTCAACCACAGCGCCATTGAATATCCGACGCCGAAGAACCTGAATTACTGGTGGAATTTCGGCTCGCTGGCCGGGATCACCCTGGTGATCATGATTCTCACCGGCCTGTTCCTGGCGATGAGCTACACGCCGCACACCACGCTGGCGTTCGATTCGGTCGAGCGGATCATGCGCGACGTCAATTACGGTTGGCTGCTGCGCTACCTGCACTCGAACGGCGCCTCGATGTTCTTCATCCTGGTGTACATCCACATCTTCCGCGGCCTTTACTACGGTTCGTACAAGGCGCCGCGTGAACTGCTGTGGTTCGTCGGCATCTTCATCTACCTGTCGATGATGGCGACCGGCTTCCTCGGCTATGTGCTCCCCTGGGGCCAGATGTCGTTCTGGGGCGCCACCGTCATCACCAACCTGTTCTCGGCCTTCCCGCTGGTCGGCGACACCATCGTCACCCTGCTGTGGGGCGGCTTCTCGGTCGACAACCCGACGCTCAACCGGTTCTTCGCGCTGCACTTCCTGCTGCCGTTCGTGATCGTCGGTCTGGTTGGCGTCCACATCTGGGCGCTGCACACCGTCAAGTCGAACAACCCGCTCGGCATCGACGTCAAGGGCCCGCAGGACACCATCCCGTTCCACCCCTACTACACCATCAAGGACCTGTTCGGTCTCGGCGTGTTCCTGATGGTCTACATGGCCTTCGTGTTCTGGGCGCCCAACTTCTTCGGCGAACCGGACAACTACATCCCGGCCAACCCGCTGCTGACCCCGCCGCACATCGTGCCGGAATGGTACTACCTGCCGTTCTACGCGATCCTGCGCGCCTTCACCGCCGACCTGTGGTTCATCCCGGCCAAGCTGATGGGCGTGGTGGCGATGTTCGGCGCGATCCTGATCCTGTTCGCCCTGCCCTGGCTTGACAGCTCGAAGGTCCGCTCCGGCGCCTTCCGCCCGCTGTTCCGTCAGTTCTTCTGGCTGTTCGCGATCGACTGCCTGGTGCTCGGCTATTGCGGCGCGGCTCCGGCCGAAGGGATCCTGGTCACCGTCAGCCAGGTGGCGACCGCCTACTACTTCGCCCACTTCCTGATCGTGCTGCCCTGGCTGTCGCGCAAGGAGAAGCCGCTGGCCCTGCCGGCCTCGATCTCCCAGCCGGTGGTCAAGGCGATCGCGATCGGTGCCATGCTGCTGATCGGGGCGACCGGCCTGTCCGGCACCGCCCAGGCCAACGAGACCGGCACCCTGCTGAAGCCGGAAGGCACCTTCTCGTGGGAAGGCGTGTTCGGCCGTTACGATCAGGCCTCGCTGCGCCGTGGCTATCAGGTGTTCCATGACGTCTGCGCCAACTGCCATGGCCTCAAGCGGGTTGCCTTCCGCAACCTCGCCGATGTCGGCCTGACCAGCGACGAGATCAAGGCGGTGGCCGCCGAGAAGGAATTCACCGACGGCCCGAACGACGAAGGGGCGATGTTCAAGCGTCCCGGCCGGGCCGCCGACCACATTCCCTCGCCCTACGCCAACGACAAGGAAGCGGCCCAGGTCCATGGTGGCGCGGTTCCGCCCGACCTGTCGCTGATCACCAAGGCGCGCGCCAAGGGTCCCTACTACGTCTACTCCCTGCTGCTCGGCTACCCCGAGGAGCTGCCGGCCGACGCCGCCGTGCCGGAAGGGAAGTACTACAACACCTACTTCCCGGGCCATGCCATCGGCATGCCGCAGCAGGTGTTCGACGACGTCGTCAGCTATGCCGACGGCACCAAGGCGACCAAGGAGCAGATCGCCAAGGACGTGGTGACCTTCCTCAACTGGGCCGCCGAACCCGAGCTGAACGCCCGCAAGAGCCTCGGCGTCAAGGTGATGGTGTTCCTCGCCCTGCTGACCGCTCTGCTGTTCGCGCTCAAGCGGCAGATCTGGAAGGACGTGCATTGATCCCCTGACGGGACCCATGCCGACGGCCGCCATCCCCCGGGATGGCGGCCGTTTTCTTTTCCGTCCCCTGCGGGGCTGCCGCCCCGGCCCCGCCTGGAGGCTGGCGCCTCCAGACCTCCGCTGTTTTTGATGGGGATGGGCGCGCCGCCGTTTGATTTGGACCGGGCCGGCCGCCAATGCTATGGTCCGCCGCGCCGAAAAAGCGACCGGGCGATATCTTGAGCAAAGCCAAAATCACTTTCGATCCCTCCACCCGCCAGTTGGTGAAGCGCCTGTTCCGCGAGGGGGTGCGCCCCTATCTCGGCCGGGTGGTGCTGGCGGTGCTGTGCATGGTGGTGGGCGCCGGCGCCAATGCCGGCTACGCCCTGCTGATGGACCCGGTGGTCAACAAGATCTTCACCGAGCGCGAGGCCAGCTACCTGCTGCCGCTGGCGGTGGCGGTGCTGGCGACCTTCGCCGTCAAGTCGATCTGCGGCTATGGCGAGGCGGTGCTGCTGTCGCGGGTCGGCCTCCGCGTGATCGCCGACATGCAGACCCGGCTGTTCAGCCATCTGATGCGGCTCGACGTGTCCTATTTCCAGGCCAACCCCACCGGCCGGATCCTGTCGCGCCTGACCAACGACATCGGCCAGATGCGCTTCGCCGTGTCCGACGCCCTGACCGGGGCCGGCAAGGACGCCTCCTCGGTGCTGTTCCTGATCGGGGCGATGTTCTACCAGGACTGGGAATTGTCGCTGTGGACCTTCTTCGTCTTCCCGCTGGCGATCCTGCCGATCAGCCGGCTGGGGCGGCGGATGCGCAAGGTCACCGCCAACACCCAGGAGCAGATGGGGCTGTTCACCACCTATCTGGAACAGTCGATCCAGGGCATCCGGGTGGTCAAGGCCTACGGGATGGAGGAATACGAGAAGACCCGCGTTCGCGGCCTGATCGAGACCCTCCAGGATCTGGTCTATCGCGCCGCCCGGGTCCGCTCCGCCTCGTCGCCGATCATGGAATTTCTCGGCGGCATCGCCATCACCGTGGTGATCCTCTATGGCGGCGCCCGGGTGATCGAGGGGGTGACCACCCCCGGCGCCTTCTTCTCCTTCATCACCGCGCTGATGCTGGCCTACCGGCCGCTGAAGTCGCTCGCCTCGCTCAACACCAATCTCCAGGAGGGGCTGGCGGCGGCGGCGCGCACCTTCGCCGTGCTCGACGTCGAGCCGACCATCCACGACCGCCCCGCCGCGCGCGATCTGGTGGTGCGCGACGGCACCGTCCGCTTCGAGGGGGTGTTCTTCACCTATGACGGCAGCCGCGCCGTGCTCGACGGCATCGACCTGACCATTCCCGGCGGCCACACCGTCGCCCTGGTCGGCCCGTCGGGGGCCGGCAAGACCACCCTGCTCAACCTGCTGCCGCGCTTCTTCGACGTCACCGACGGCCGGGTGGAGATCGACGGGCAGGAGGTGCGCGACGTCACCCTGGCCTCGCTGCGCCAGCGCATCGCCCTGGTCAGCCAGGAAATCACCCTGTTCGACGACACCATCCGCGCCAACATCGCCTATGGCCGTCCCGGCGCCACCGACGACGAGGTGATCGAGGCCGCCCACGCCGCCGCCGCCCACGAGTTCATCATGGGCCTGCCCGACGGCTACGACACCGTGGTGGGCGAGCGCGGCCTCAATCTGTCGGGCGGTCAGCGCCAGCGCATCGCCATCGCCCGCGCGATGCTGAAGAACGCGCCGATCCTGCTGCTCGACGAGGCCACCAGCGCGCTCGACACCGAATCCGAACATCAGGTCCGCGCCGCGCTGGAGCGGCTGATGCAGGGCCGCACCACCATCGTGATCGCCCACCGCCTGTCCACCGTCACCAACGCCGACCTGATCCATGTGCTGGACCAGGGCCGGCTGGTCGAATCCGGCCCCCACGCCGCCCTGGTCGAGGCCGGCGGCCTCTATGCCCGGCTCTACGCGATGCAGTTCGCCGAGGACGCCATCGCCCCGGCCGGGGCCTGAGCCGGGAGGCGCCGCGATGAGCTGGGCCAAACGCCTCGGCAAGAGCGAAACCCTGCGCGGGCTGCTGTGCTGGCTGGGGGCGCAGTACATCCGGCTGGTGGCGCTGACCGGGCGCTGGCGGGTGATCGATGACGGCCCGGCCCGGGCGCTGTGGGACCAGGGCCAGCCCTTCATCCTCGCCTTCTGGCACGGCCGCATCCTGATGATGCCGCGCATCTGGCGGCGCGGTACACCGATCCACATGCTGATCAGCCAGCACCGCGACGGCCAGTTGATCGCCCGCACCGTGTCGCATTTCGGCATCGCCACCGTCGCCGGCTCGACCTCGCGCGGCGGCGGCGCCGCGCTGCGGGCGATGCTGAAGGCGCTGAAGGCGGGCCAATGCGTCGGCATCACCCCGGACGGCCCGCGCGGCCCCCGGATGCGCGCCACCGCCGGGATCGTCGCCGTCGCCCGGCTGTCCGGCTGCCCGGTGCTGCCGGCCACCTGGTCGGCCAACCGCCGCCGCCTGCTCGGCAGCTGGGACCGCTTCGCCGTCGCCCTGCCCTTCGCCCGGGGCGAACTGGTGTGGGGCGAGCCGATCTTCGTCCCGGCCGATGCCGATGCCGCCGGGCTGGAACAGGCCCGCCAGCGGATCGAGGACTCCCTCAACCGCCTCACCCGCGAGGCCGACGCCCGGCTGGGGGTGGACAGCCCCGAACCGGCCGCCCCGGAAGGGGAACCGTCATGATCGAGGGGGTCTACCGCGCCGCCACCGGGCTGGCCGGACCGCTGATCCGGCTCTATCTCGCCCACCGCCGCCGGCGCGGCAAGGAAGACCCCCGCCGCTTCGGCGAACGGCTGGGCCAGCCCGGCCTGCCCCGCTTGCCCGGGCCGCTGGTGTGGATCCACGCCGCCTCGGTCGGCGAATCCCTGTCGGTGCTGCCGCTGGTCGAACGGCTGCGGCGGCGCGGCCTCGGCGTGCTGCTGACCACCGGCACGGTGACCTCGGCGCGGATGGTGGGCGACCGCCTGCCCGAAGGCGCGGTGCATCAGTACCTCCCGGTCGATCGGCTGCCCTACGTCACCGCCTTTCTCGACCATTGGCGGCCCGATCTGGTGCTGTGGACCGAATCCGATTTCTGGCCCAACCTGCTGTTCGAGGCGCGGCGGCGCGACCTGCCGCTGGTGCTGATCCAGGGGCGGATCTCGCCCCGCTCGTTCGCCCGCTGGCGCCGGCTGCCCCGGTTGATCGGGCGGATGCTGGGCGGGTTCGACCTCTGCCTCGCCCAGACCGAGGCCGATGCCGACCGGCTGCGCCAGTTGGGCGGCGGCGACGTGCGCTGCCTCGGCAACCTCAAATACACCGTGCCGCCGCTGCCGGCCGCCCCGGACGAGCTGGCCCGCCTCGTCGCCGCGATCGGCGACCGCCCGGTGTGGCTGGCCGCCAGCACCCATCCCGGCGAGGAGGAGATCGTCGCCGAAACCCACCGCCGCCTCGCCCCCCGCTTTCCCGGCCTGCTGACCCTGATCGTGCCGCGCCACCCGGCGCGCGGCCCCGACATCGCCCGCAAGCTGGCCGCGCTCGGCCTGTCGGTGGCGATGCGCTCGGCCGGCGAGACCCCGCGCGCCGGCACCGCGATCCATCTCGGCGACACCATGGGCGAGCTGGGACTGTTCTACCGCCTCGCCGGCATCGTGCTGATGGGCAAGAGCCTCGCCGTCGGCGGCGGGCAGAACCCGTTCGAGCCGGCCCGGCTCGGCTGCGCCGTGCTGTTCGGCCCCCGGATGGAGAACTTCCCCGAGATGACCGCGCAGATGGTCGCCGCCGGCGCCGCGCTGGAAGTGGCCGACGGCACCGCTTTGACCGAGGCGCTGGCCGGCCTGCTGGCCGATCCGGCCCGGCTGGCCGGGATGCGCGCCGCCGCCGCCGCCTGGGCCGAGGCCGAGGCCGAGGTGCTCGACAGCGTCGAGGCGGCGCTGGCCCCGCTGCTGGCCGCCGCCGAGGCCCGCCATGCGCGCCCCTGAATTCTGGCGCCACAACGGCGCCACCGCCCGCGCCCTGGCACCGCTGGCGGCGCTGTGGCGCTGGGGGGCAGCCCGCCGGCTGGAGCAGGCCGAATCCTACCGCCCGGCGGTGCCGGTGATCTGCGTCGGCAACGTCGTCGCCGGCGGTGCCGGCAAGACTCCGGTGGCGATCGCCCTCGCCCGCCGCCTCGCCACCGCCGGCCGGACGCCCCATCTGCTGACCCGGGGCCATGGCGGCACCGAGATCGGCCCGCGCCGGGTCGATCCGGTCCGCCACGACGCCGCCCGGGTCGGCGACGAGGCGCTGCTGCTGGCCGAGGCCGCCCCGACCTGGGTCGCGCGCGACCGGCGCGAGGGCGCGGTGGCGGCAGTGGCGACCGGCGCCGACCTGCTGATCATGGATGACGGCTTCCAGAGCGGGGCGCTGACCCTCGATCTCGCCTTGCTGGTGGCCGATGGCGGCTATGGCTTCGGCAACGGCCGGGCGATCCCGGCCGGCCCCTGCCGCGAGGCCCCCGCCACCGCACTGGCCCGCGCCGACGCGCTGGTGATCGTCGGCCCCGACCGCGCCGGGCTGGGCGCGCTGGCGGCGCGGCACGGCCTGCCGGTGCTGGGGGCCCGGCTGGTGCCGGCGCCCGGCGCTCCCGACCTCGCCGGCCGCCGGCTGGTGGCCTTCGCCGGGATCGGCCTGCCCGAGAAATTCTTCGCCACCCTGACCGGGCTTGGCGCCGAGCTGGTGCTGACCCGTGCCTTCCCCGACCACCATCCCTTCCGCCGCGCCGAGATCGAGGATCTGCTGGCCGAGGCCGAGGCGCGCGGGGCGGTGGCGATCACCACCGCCAAGGACCGGGTCCGCCTGCCCGCCGATTTGCGCGACCGCGTCGCGATGCTGCCGGTCGAGCTGGCCTGGGACGACCCGGCGGCGCTTTCCCCCCTGCTCGACCGGATCGGAGTGAGGCCATGACCGCCAAACGCCTGCGCCACGCCGCCGAGGCCGGTGCCGCCCTGCTGGTGTGGGGCCTGTTCCGCCTGCTGCCGCTCGACGCCGCCTCGGCTTTCGGCGGCTGGCTCGGCCGCGCCGTCGGCCCCCGCCTCGGCGTCAGCCGGATCGCCCGGCGCAACCTCGCCCGCACCCTGCCCGAACGGGACGAGGCGGCGCGGGAGCGGATCCTGATCGGGATGTGGGACAATCTCGGCCGGGTCGCCGGCGAATTCCCCCATCTGCGCCAGATCGCCGCCGAGCGGGTCGAACTGGTCGGCGGCGAATGGATCGACCTGCTGCGCGACGACGACCGCGCCGGGATCTTCATCTCCGGCCATCTCGGCAATTGGGAGCTGAACGGCGCGGTGGCGCTGCATCGCGGCCTGCCGCTGCACCTGATCTACCGCGCCGCCAACAATCCGTGGATCGAACGGCTGTACCGCGCCGGCCGCCAGGGTGCCTCGGGCGCCCAGATCCAGAAGGGCCCCGAGGGCGCCCGCGCGGCGCTGAAGGTGCTGAAGAGCGGCGGCCATCTCGGCCTGCTGGTCGATCAGAAGATGAATGACGGCGTGCCGGTGCCGTTCTTCGGCCGCGACGCGATGACCGCCCCGGCGGTGGCCCAGTTCGCCACCCGCTTCGGCTGCCCGCTGGTGCCGGCGCGGACCGAACGCCTGGGCGGCGCCCATTTCCGCGTCACCGTGCTGCCGCCGCTGGAAATGCCCCCGCCCGGCCCCGACGCCAGCCACGCCCTGCTGGTCCGCATCAACACCCTGCTCGAAGACTGGATCCGCGCCGCGCCCGAACAATGGCTGTGGCTGCATCGCCGCTGGCCGGATTAAGGCCGCCCCACGCGCAAGCATGCGAAGGTAGCGGGCTGCCGCCCGCACCCGCTTGGAGGCTGGCGCCTCCAAACCTCCCCCTTTTTTATCGCTGAAAACAAAGGGGGTCCGGGGCATCGCCCCGGTCGGGTGCGGGCGGAAGCCCGCCATGCGCGGAGGCGCGACGAGGCCCGCTTGCGAGCCAGATCGGCCCGGCCTATAGTTCGCCGCCATGACCGATACGCCGCTGCATCTGCGCCATCTCCTCGGCATTCAGGGCCTGACGCCGGGAGAAATCACCGCCCTGCTCGACATCGCCGACGGCTATGTCGAGCAGAACCGTTCCGACGACAAGCGCAAGACGCTGCTGCGCGGCCGGACGGTGATCAACCTGTTCTTCGAGAACTCGACCCGCACCCGCACCAGCTTCGAGCTGGCCGGCAAGCGGCTCGGGGCCGACGTCATCAACATGCAGGCGGCGGGCTCCTCGGTGCAGAAGGGCGAAACCCTGATCGACACCGCGATGACCCTGAACGCGATGCATCTCGACGTGCTGGTGGTGCGCCACCCGGATTCGGGCGCGGTCAAGCTGCTGTCCGAGAAGGTCAATTGCGCCGTGATCAATGGCGGCGACGGCAGCCACGAGCACCCGACCCAGGCCCTGCTCGACGCGCTGACCATCCGCCGCCACAAGGGGCGGCTGTCGGGTCTGACCGTGGCGATCTGCGGCGACGTGCTGCACAGCCGGGTCGCCCGCTCCAACATCCATCTGCTCAACGCGATGGGAGCCCAGGTGCGGGTGATCGGCCCGCGCACCCTGCTGCCCAGCGCGATCGAGGCGATGGGGGTCGAGGTGGTGCACGACATGCGGCGCGGGCTCGAGGGCGTCGATGTGATCATGATGCTGCGGATCCAGAACGAGCGGATGCGCGGCAACTTCATCCCCTCGATCCGCGAATATTTCCACTTCTTCGGCCTCGACCGCCACAAGCTGGCGCTGGCCAAGCCCGACGCGGTGATCATGCATCCCGGGCCGATGAACCGGGGGGTCGAGATCGATTCCGACGTCGCCGACGACGTCGAGCGTTCGCTGATCCGCGAGCAGGTCGAAATGGGGGTGGCGGTGCGGATGGCCTGCCTCGACGTGCTGACCCGCCATCTCACCCTCCAGAACGGAGCCGCTTCCTGATGCCCAACCGCGCCTCCACCGGTCTGGTCGCCTATGTCAACGCCCGCCTGCTCGATCCCGCCCGGGGTCTCGACGCCCGGGGCGCCCTGCTGACCAACGGCGAAACCATCGCCGATTTCGGCCCCGGCCTGTTCCAGGGCGGGGTGCCGAGCGGCATCGAGGTGGTCGATTGCGCCGGCCTCTGTCTCGCCCCCGGCTTGGTCGACATGCGGGTTCAGGTGCGCGAGCCCGGCGAGGAACACAAGGAAACCCTGCGTTCGGCCGGCGAGGCGGCGGTGGCCGGCGGCGTCACCGCGATGGTCTGCCTGCCCAACACCCATCCGGTGATCGACGACGTCGCCACGATGGAATTCGTCGCCCGCCGCGCCCGCCAGATCGGGCTGGCCAAGGTGTTCCCCTACGCCGCCGCCACCAAGCAGCTGGCCGGCAAGGAACTGGCCGAGATGGGCACCCTGGCCGAGGCCGGGGCGCTGGCCTTCACCGACGGCACCCGCGCCATCGGCGACGCCCAGGTGATGCGCCGCGCCTTGTCCTACGCCGCCACCTTCGGCCTGCTGATCGTCCAGCATCCCGAGGAGCCCTCGCTGGTCGAGGGCGGCATGATGAACGAGGGCGAGTTCGCCACCCGCCTCGGGCTGGCCGGGATGCCGGCGGTGGCCGAGGCGATCCTGCTCGAACGCGACCTGCGGCTGGTCGCGCTGACCGGCGGGCGCTATCACGCCGCCCACGTCTCGACCGCCGAGGGGATCGCCCTGATCCGCCGCGCCAAGGCGCGCGGCCTGCCGGTGACCTGCGACACCGCGCCGCCCTATTTCGCCCTCAACGAGCAGGCGGTGGGCGAGTACCGCACCTTCGCCAAGCTGTCGCCGCCGCTGCGCGGCGAAAGCGACCGGCTGGCGGTGATCGAGGGGCTGAAGGACGGCACCATCGACGCCATCGCCTCCGACCATGCGCCGCAGGACCAGGATTCGAAGCGGGTGCCGTTCGCGATGGCCGAATTCGGCGGCATCGGGCTGGAAACCCTGCTGCCGGTGACGCTGGAACTGGTCCATGACGGCATCCTGTCGCTGCTCGACGCACTGAAGCGGCTGACCTGCGCCCCGGCCGGGATCCTCGGCCTCGCCGCCGGCCGGCTCGAGGTCGGCGCCTCGGCCGATCTGGTGCTGTTCGACCCCGAGCGCCCCTGGACCGTCGATGCCAAGGCGATGCATTCGAAATCGAAGAATTCGCCGTTCGACGACCGTCTGGTGCGCGGCGCGGTCGCCCGCACCGTGGTCGATGGCCGCACCGTGTTCCGCGCATGACCCCCGCCCTCGTCCTCACCCTCGCCGCCGCCGCGATCGGCGGCTACCTGCTCGGCAGCGTGCCGTTCGGGCTGGTGCTGACCCGCGCCGCCGGGCTGGGCGACATCCGCAGCATCGGCTCGGGCAATATCGGCGCCACCAACGTGCTGCGCACCGGCCACAAGGGGCTGGCGCTGGCCACCCTGCTGCTCGACGGCGGCAAGGGGGCGATCGCGGTCGGCCTCGCCGCCCTGCTGACCGGCGCCGACGACCTCGCGATGCTGACCGCCGGCTTCGCCGCCGTGCTTGGGCACAATTACCCGGTCTGGCTCGGCTTCAAGGGCGGCAAGGGCGTCGCCACCACCTTCGGCACCCTCGCCGCCGCCTGCTGGCCGGTCGGGGTCGCCTGCGGCCTGACCTGGCTGGCGGTGGCCGCCCTGGCCCGGATCTCCTCGGCGGCGGCGCTGGCGGCGCTGGCGCTGTCGCCGGTCTATGCCTGGCTGTTCTCCGGCCCGGCCGCCGCGCTGATGGCGTTCGGCCTCGCGGTGATGGGCTTCCATCGCCATCAGGCCAACATCGCCCGCCTGCTGAAGGGCGAGGAACCCCGCATCGGCGCCGGCCGGCGCAAGAAGGGCTGACCCCCCGGGATTGTGCGAGGGCGGCGCCTGGGGTATGGTTCCGCCCGGTACCAACTTGCAGGGGTAACCGGTCGATGACCCACGGTTCGGATTCCGAGATTCGCGCGCTGGCCTATCGCCTGTGGCAGGAGGCGGGGCATCCCGAAGGCCGCGACCTCGATTTCTGGCTGGAGGCCGAGTTGCATCTCGCCGCCGCCCCGGCCGCCACCGCCCCGGCCCCCGCGCCGGAACAGGCCAAGGCCGCCCCGCGCGCCGTCAAGCCGAAGACCGCGACCAAGCCGCGCACCGCAAGCACCGACAAGCCCAAGGCCGCTCCGCGCAGCCGCGCCAAGGCGAAGTAATCCCCGCGAGGCGCCGCCGCTCGGGCTCTGCGCGAAGGGCCGCAAGGCCCGGCGACCCCATTGTCGGTCTAGGCGGTGCGGGCGTGGGGCCCGGCGGCTTCCGCATCGACCCGCGCCAGCAGGCGGTGCAGCGAGCCGTCCTTGATGCCGAGGCCGGTCAGTTGGGCCACGGTCTCGGCGAGGTAATCGCGGCTGGTGCCGGCCTTGCCCACCCCCTGACGGATCAGCCGGACCAGTTCGCCCGGATGCTGCGCCCGGAAATACTGGGCGTGGCCGCGCTGGGCGACGAAGGCCCAGGCCGAGACGGTGCTGCCGTCATCCAGCCGCGCCGGCAGGAAACAGGGCCGGTAGACCCCGGAAATCATCTCGCGCGCGATCAGGATCTCGCGGGCCCGTTCGACCTGATCGGGCGGCACCAGGAACACCCGGCCGAGGCAGGACCCGCCCCGGTCGAGCCCCAGCACCAGCCCGGGCCGCTGTGGCGTGCCGCGATAATGGCTGGACAGGATGCACAGCGCGCGGTGATAGCCCCACAGCCGGGCGGGCCGGTCGGCGATGTAGGGAAAATCCGGCCGCCACATCAGCGAGCCGTAGGCGAACACCCATAATCCATCCTGCACGCGCGACTACTCCTCGGCCCTGGGGCGGTCGGCCCAGGCGGCGACCTCGACCCGGTTGCGCCCGGCCGCCTTGGCCCGGTACAGCGCCGCGTCGGCCAGCTTCAGCAATTCGGCGACGCTGGGGGCCCCTTCGCCCCCGGCCATCGCCTCGCACCACGCCGCGACGCCGATGCTGACGGTGAAGCCGCCGAGGCTGCCGTCATCGGCCTCCAGCGTCACCTGCTCGACCTGGGCGCGCAGGCGCTCGGCGATCACCCGGGCGGCGACCTCGTTGGTACCGGGCAGGGCGATGGCGAATTCCTCGCCGCCGACGCGGCCGAGAATGTCGCCCTCGCGCAGGGCCTGACGGCAGGCGCCGACGAAGGCCTGGAGCGCCCGGTCGCCGGTGGCGTGGCCCCAGCGATCGTTGATCCGTTTGAAATGGTCGAGATCGAGCACCATCACGGTGAACCACCGCCCCATCCGCTGGGTATGGCCGAGTTCGAGCCCGGCGAGATGGTGGAAATGGGCGCGGTTGGCGATGCCGGTCAGCGAATCCCGGGTGGCGCGCCATTCCAGCTCGGCCAGATGCTGCTGATGGTCGCAATAGGCCCGCAGCGACAGGGCGAGGTCGCCGATCCCCCCGCTCTCGTCGAGCAGCACCGGCACCCGGTCGAGCACCATCCGCAGCAGCGCCGCGCCGGGCTCCTCGTCCGGGGCGGGCGGGGCGACCGGATAGGCCCCCACCACCAGCCGTCCCTCGCCCGCCGGCAGCACCAGCCGCTGCCAGGTCTCGGCGGCGTCGCCATCGTCGAACACGGCGGTATAGGAGCGCCACAGCGGCTGGTTGCCGCGCCGGACGAAGGCATAATCGAAATCGAGCATGCCGCGCCGGTCGGCCGGCAACACCTCGGCCGGCAGGCGGTCGATCACGCAGCCGGCCAGATCGGCGCCGAAATGCTCCACGAACGCCTGCCCGTAATGGGTATAGCGGTTGCCGGCGCCATCGACCTCGATCACCAGCAGGTGATCGGCATGGTCGGGAAACTGCCGGGGCGCATCCTCGATACCGCCCGCCGCCCGCCACTGCGCGAGCAGGTCGATCAGACGGGGATCCATCACACTCGCCACCAACCCCTGCATTCTTGGGGTCCTCCCGGGCTGCCCGACGCATCGTTCCCTCCCCCGCCGCTGTCTGCGATCGGGGGACGGACCGTTCATCATATAGCGGCAGATCCCGGCGATAGGAAAGGGGGATCACCGCTCCGGCCCCCTCAACGCCATACCTTGGACAGAAGAGCGCCATGCCTTCGGTCGGGAGCGGTCGCAGGAGGCTACCGGGAGGGCGACCGGCGGAGTCACTGTGGCGGGCGATGAGGGATACGCTTCAGACCCTATGGCGTGCCATCCGGCCGTCCACCTTCGCCATCTCGGCGGTGCCGGTGGCGGTGGGAACGGCGTGGGGAGCCCATGCCGGACGGAGCTGCCACCCTTCCCTGCTGGCGACGGCGGTGGCCTGCGCCCTGTGCCTGCATGCCGGCGCCAACCTGCTGGCCAGCCTCGACGCCGGCCCCCATCCCGGGGTGGAAAACGCGCGACGGCTGGCGGGATGGGGCGCGCTGCTGCTGCTGGCCGGCGGCGCCCTCGGCGGCACCCTCGCCCTCAGCCGGGGTCCGCTGGCGCTCGGCTTCGTCGCCGCCTGCCTGCTGCTGACGCTGAGCTACGCCCTGCCGCCGCCCTCGGCGCGCGGCCTGGGCGAGGCGGCGGTGGCGCTCGGCTCGGCCCTGCCGGTGGCCTTCGCTGCCTGGTTGCAAAGCGGCCGGATCGGGCTCGACACCCTGCTGGCGGCGCTGGTGATCGCCTGCTGGGCGGCGGCGATCCTGCTCTGCACCGAAATGCCGGGACTGCGCGCCGACGCCGAAGCCGGCCGCCACACCCTGGCGGTCCAGCTCGGGCCACAACAGGCCCCGTCGCTCTATCTCGCCCTCCAGGCCACCGCCGCCGCCGCGCTGCTGGCGCTGGGCTGGCTGGCCGACCTGCCGGCCTGGGCCACCCTGCCGCCGGTGGCGACCATGCTGGTGGCACTGGCGGCGGCGCCCCTGATGATGCGCGACCGGCCGTCACAGCTCAGCGCGCTGCGGCTGACCATCGCCATCCATCTCGGCGGCGGCCTGCTGCTGGTCCTCGCCGCCCTCGCCTGAAAGTACGCGGGCTCCCGCCCGCACCCGGCCGGGGCGATGCCCCGGACCCCCTTTGATTTCATCGATGAAAAAGGGGGAGGTTTGGAGGCGCCAGCCTCCAAGCGGGCCGGCGGGCGGCAGCCCGCCTAACCTGTGCATGTTTGCGCGCGGGGGCGGCAGCCCGGCTACTTCACCGTCAGCGGCAGGAATTCGGCCACCACCCGCTGATACATCGCCCGTTTGAACGGGACGATCAGGTCCGGCACCTCGGCCAGGGCGACCCAGCGCCACGCGTCGAATTCGGGATGTTCGGTGGCGAGGTCGATCTCGTCGTCGCGGCCGGTGAAGCGGGCGCAGAACCACACCTGGCTCTGGCCGCGATATTTGCCCTTCCAGCAGCGGTCGGCCATCTCGGGCGGCAGGTCATAGGCGATGCCGTCGGCGGTGCGGGCGAGGATCGTCACCCGGTCGGTGCCGATCTCCTCCTTCATTTCGCGCAGCACCGCCTGTTCCGGGTTTTCGCCGTCATCGATGCCGCCCTGGGGGAACTGCCACGCGTCGGCGGTGTCGAGGCGGCGGGCGACGAAGGCCAGCCCGGCCGGGTTGAGCAGCACCAGCCCGACGCCCTGGCGATAGGGGCGATCCTGATAGGGAAGACGTGGACTCACGATCAGCAATCCTCTGCGGTGACCGGGCGGCCGGTCACGATTTGGCCGGCGGCGGCGGCGGCGCGGTCAGCGCCGACACCGGCGCCAGCACCAGCCGGTTGGGGGCGAGCTGGCCGAGCCAGCCGACCAGCCGTTCGAACGACAGCGGGCGCGGATGCAGCACCACCACGGCACGGCCGCTCTGGCGCGCGGTCATCGCCACCTGATTGAGGCGGAAATCGATCGCCTCGCGGAACAGGTCGCGGTCGATCACGCTGGTGATCCCGGCCAGGGCCGGGGTGCGGTCGGGCGGAGCCCCGCCCGGCCCGACGAACAACAGGCCCCGGTCGCGCGCGGTGCCCAGCACCATCTGCGCCTCGGCCGCATCGGCGAAGCCGTCGCCCTGCAACATCAGGCCGGCGGCGCCGGGGCCGCGCGCCATCACCGTCTCCAGCCGGCCGAGATTGGATTCCGGCGCGGCGGCGCCGACCAGCCCGAACGGGCCGGGATCGACCGGGATGCCGGCCCCGCCATCGGCCGGCACCACCATCAGCACCTCGTGGCCATGATCGCGCGCCTTGCGGATCCATTGATCGAGATTGGCGGCATAGGGGCTGAAGGCCAGCGTCACCTCGGGCGGCAGCCGGTTGATCGCCACCTCGGTGGCGATCCGGTCGAGGCCGAGATCGCCCACCACCACCGCGACGCGGGCCTGATCGGCCGGCCCTTCCCACGGCCGGGCATAGGCCTGACGCGGCTCGCGCCCGTCGGCACCGGGGCTGGGCAGGTCGCCGGCCGGCGAACGGCGCAGCAGGTCGCGCAACGGCGCCGTCGGCAGCGGCTTGCCGGCGGTCTTGAGATCGGGCAGGGCCTCGAAGCTGGGCGGCTTGTCGATGCTGCCCCGGGCCGATGGCTGCTGCGGCACCCCGGGCTCCTCGGCGCGCGGCGGCGGCAGCGCCCGGGCGGGAGCGGCGTGCGGCGCAGCCGCCGAGGCAGCGGTGGGCGGCGCAGCCGCCGGGGCATCGCCGGCCGGCGCCGCCGGGGCCGAGGCCAAGGCGGCGGGATCGGCCGCCGGCAGGCGTTCGGGCAGCGGCAGGGCCAGACGCGGCCCCTCGGGCTGGTGCGGCCCGGACTCGAGCCAGTCGGTGGCGAGGGCGACATAGAGCCCGCCGCCGAGCAGCGCGGCACCGGCGACGCCCAAGGCGATCGGCCGCCAGGGCAGGCCCTTGCGGCGCGGCGTCGGCGGGGGCAGGGAAAGCGAATCGAAGACGGGAGGAAGGTCCTCCTCCTCGTCATCCAGATCGTCGTAGCGGGTCGCAGCCATCCTCATCCCGTCCGCTGGCGCCGGCGCCGGTGCCGGACCCCGTCATGCCGAAAGGCTCCGCCTCTCGGCGCTCTCCGCGAAGGGCCAGGGGCCCTTCGAACCCATGGGTGGAGGGCCGTCAGGCCCTCCGGGGGATCGCCAAGGGGCACCGCCCCTTGGCCGGCCTGCCCCTTTTAGCGCGCCTCGGCCGGACGCGGCGCGGCGTGCAGGACCTCAAGCGCGCGGGACAATTGGTAATCCTGCGCCGGGTCGCCGAACTTGACGGTCGGCGGCGGGGTCTCGGTCTTGCACTCGGTCTTGGGCTCGGCCTTGTCCTTGGCCTTGTCCTTGGCCTTGTCGGCGTCCTTGTCCTTATCCTTGTCGGGCGCATGGGCGCCGTTGGGATTGGGCAGGGCACGCGGCAGCGAGGCCTCGCTGCGCCGCTCGGGCTCGGCGGATTCGCCCTTGACCACCGGCACCTTGACGTCGGGTTCGATGCCGACCGCCTGGATCGAACGGCCCGACGGGGTGTAGTAGCGCGCGGTGGTCAGCCGGATCGAGCCATGGCCGGGCAGCGGGATCAGGGTCTGCACCGAGCCCTTGCCGAACGAGCGGATGCCGACGATGGTCGCCCGCTTGTGGTCCTGCAACGCGCCGGCGACGATCTCCGAGGCGGAGGCCGAGCCGTCGTTGATCAGCACCACCAGCGGCAGCCGGTCACTGATGTCGCCCGAGCGGGCGTTGTAGCGCTGGGTGTCTTCCGGCCGGCGCGAGCGGGTCGAGACGATTTCGCCCTTTTCGAGGAAATCGTCGGCCACCGCCACCGCCTGATCGAGCAGGCCGCCCGGATTGTTGCGCAGGTCGATGACATAGCCGGCCGGGTTCTTGCCCAGCTCCTTGCGCACCTGCCCCATCACCCGGCGCAGGTCGGTCTCGGTGGTGGCGCTGAACTGGGAGATGCGGATGTAGCCGGCATCGCCGATCGCCTGCCCCTTGACCGTCTGCACCTTGATCACGGCGCGGGTCAGCTTGACGTCGAACGGCTGGGCGCCGCCCCGGCGCACGGTCAGCTTGATGTCGGTGCCGGGGGCGCCGCGCATGCGATCGACCGCGTCGGTCAGCGACAGGCCCTGGACCGGCTCGCCGTCGAGATGGGTGATCAGGTCGCCCGGCTGCATCCCGCCGCGCGCCGCCGGGGTGTCGTCGATCGGCGACACCACCTTGACCCAGCCGCTCTCCATGGTGACCTCAAGCCCGAGTCCGCCGAACTCGCCCCGGGTCTGGATGTCCATGTCCTTGGAGTTCTTGGGGTTCAGATAACCCGAATGCGGATCGAGCGAGGTCAGCATGCCGTTGAGGGCCGCCTCGATCAGATCCTCGTCCTTGACCGGCTCGACATATTCGGTGCGAACCTTGTCGAATACCTCGCCGAACAGTTCGAGCAGACGGTAGGTCTCCTTCTGCTCGGTCGCGTGGGCGGCCGGAACCAGGGCGGTCGAGGAGAGCAGGGCGACGGTCCCCGCCGCGACCAGTATCTTTCGAATCATCCACTCGCCTTATTTTTTCGTGCCATCAGCCACGGCAACGGGTTGACCGGCTGGCCGTGATGGCGCAGCTCGACATAGAGGGTGGGTTTGGCGTCGTCCTGCCCCATGACACCGACGGGCTCGCCCGCGAGCAGTCTCTGGCCGACGCTGGCATCGACCCGGTCCAGTCCCGCGAGCAGGGTATGATAGCCTTCGCTGTGTTCCAGGATCAAGAGCAGGCCATAGCCGCGAAACGGCCCGGCGAACACCACCTGCCCGTCGTAGGGGGCGATCACCTGCGCGCCCTTGCGGGTCTGGATCACGATCCCCTTGACGGTGTGGCCGACGGCGTTGACCTGGCCGAAGGTCTCGACCACCCGGCCGCGCGCCGGGAAGGGTAGCAGCCCCTGCATCTGGCTGAACGGCTTGCCGGTGCGGGTCAGCCGGGTCGCCGCCGCCTCGCGCGAGGCCAGCTCGGCCTCCTCGCCCGCCTTGTCGGCCTCGGCCTGGGTGCGGTCGGCCTCGGCCTGGGTCCGCGCCGCCTCGGCCTGGGCCGCCTGTTCGGCGTCGCGCGCCGCCACCGCCGCCTCGCCGGCCGGCGGCGGGGCGGACGGCGGGGGCGC